>JAOZVT010000217.1:0-8248 GCA_025869455.1 Prosthecobacter sp. | reverse complement strand
AATGTGGCCGTGGCGCAGGGGAACCTGGACCAGGCCGCACGCCTCTACGGCGATGTCCTCAAGCTGCGGGAAAAACTGGCGCAGAGCGACCCAGGCAACACCCAGTGGCAGCACGACCTGGCCGCTAGCCTCTACAAGCTGGGGAATCTGCATCAGCGGCAAGGGCAGTGGGCGGAGGCTCTGCCCTACCGGGAGCGTTGCCAGTCCATCTCAGAGCGCCTTTCCGCCCGTGATCCCACCAACGCCACCTGGAAAAAGGATGTGCAGGTTAGCCGCGAAGCGGTGCAGCAGGTGAGGGAGAAGCTGGGGCTAGAAAAGTAGTTCTGAGCTTTAGCTCGAGACGATGCCGATCCTCCATTGGATACTGAATGGAATCACGGAGGCCATTCGAGCTAAAGCTCTGGAGTACTTTTGAGTCGTTCTGAGCTTTAGCTCGTGGCGAGGCCGATCCTCCATTGGATATTGAATGGAATGACGGAAGCCGTTCGAGCTGAAGCTCTGGAGTACTTTTGAGTCGTTCTGAGCTTTAGCTCATGGCGAGGCCGATCCTCCATTGGATATTGAATGGAATGACGGAGGCCGTTCGAGCTAAAGCTCTGGAGTACTTTCTTTGGGTCAGCCTAATCCTTCGATCTTCCAGCCGTCGCGGTAGTCGCGTTTGACCAGGGCATTGGCGGCTTCGTGGTTGGTGATTTGGCAGGCTTCGCGGTCGAATTCGAGCCACTGGCCGGGGAAGCGGTCGGTGATGGTGCCGACGAGGACGCTTTCGGTCAAAGGGCCGCCGTGGCTGAAGTCATCGCAGCTTTTTTTGTCGGCGAGGATGGCATCCACCCAGTCGTGGTAGTGGTCCTGGCCTTTGAGACCTTTGGGGTATTTTTCGGCGGGGAAAGTCTCCTCGGGCAGGACGAAGGGGCGTTGCCCGTAGGGCTTGAAGATGGCTCCCTCCGTGCCGACCCAGAAGGTGCCAGAGGCGGGGAACTTGGTGAGGACTTTGGGCATTTTGACCTTGGTCATGTCGGGCTCCATGCCGCCATCGTTCCAGGTGATGCGGACGGTATCATGCGCGGTGTATTCGCTGCCTGGGAAGTCGAGTTCGACAATGCGGCTGTCTCCCCAAAGCGGGCCGCTGCTGCCGCCATGCGTGAGGCGGGCACGGGAGGGAGCGGTGAGTTTGAGGGCATCAAAGGTGGTATCAAAGTGATGGCAACCCATGTCCCCCATTTCGCCACAGCCAAAGTGGAACCAAGCGCGCCAAGTCTGCGGATGATAGGTATCATTCAGGTAAGGGACGGGGCTGCGGACGCCGCACCAGAGATCCCAGTCCAGACCTTCGGGGATGGGGTCGGCCTCGGGACGCAAGACGGTGTTTTTCGGCCACCAGTTGAGGGGCTTGTTTTCCCACATGATGACTTCCTGGATCTTGCCGATGGCACCGCTCTGGATGAGCTGGACGGTCATGCGGGACTCGATGCTGGAGCGACCTTGATTGCCGAGCTGGGTGACGACGCCCGCTTTTTTGGCCTCTTGGGTGATGACCCGGCACTCATGCAGCGTCGGGGCCATGGGCTTTTGCAGATAGACGTGTTTGTTTGCCCGCAGGGCGGTGACACAGGGGCCAGCATGGCTGTGGTCTGGCGTGCCGACGGTGACGGCGTCAAATTTATCGCCATGTTTGGCCATGAGCTCACGCCAATCTTTGTGCTGGCTGGCGTCTTTGAAGTCTTTGGCTGCCATGCCGAGGTGCTTGGCATCTACGTCGCAGATGCTGACGATCTTCACCTTTGGGTGGGAGGCGACGCTGCGCATGGTGTTTCCCCCCATGCGGGCAACGCCGATGCTGGCGACCTGGAGCATGGAATTCGGCGAGGCGCTGCGCAGGATCGCAGGGAAGCCGAGGGTGGAGGCAGCAGTGGTCTGGAGAAAGCGGCGGCGATTCATGGTGTAAGGGCTAAAACGTGCGCAATTCGTGAGTTTATCGCCCACAAGATCGGAACACCATCAAACAAGGCGTGGAGAGCAAGCCTGGGCTGAGTGCGCTTCCTTGGCATCAGTATGGAAGTCTTTGCCGTCACTATCTTCATGAGCCTCGCCTTTGCGGTGCTCTTTGCCGTCCTGTTCTTTGCCGAGCGCAGCCAGAAGCAGCGTCGCTCCATGGAGCAAATGTCCCTGATGCCGCTGGAGGCTGATCAATCTGACCGCTGATCCCATACCATGAATACTCTCTCGACACAAAAACAGCTCATCACCTTTGATGACAAAGTCGTCCGCCAATTCATGTGGGCGTCCATCATCTGGGGCATTGTCGGCATGCTGGTAGGAGTCTTGATTGCCTCTCAGCTCAACTTTCACCAACTCAATGTCACGCCCTGGCTTTCCTTTGGGCGACTGCGTCCGCTGCATACCAATGCGGTCATTTTTGCCTTCGTGGGAAACATGATGTTTGCGGGCATTTACTATTCCACCCAGCGCCTATGCAAGGCACGGATGGCGTCTGACCTCCTTTCGAAAATACACTTTTGGGGTTGGCAAGCCATCATCCTGAGTGCCGCCATCACGCTGCCTCTGGGCTTTACCCGTGGTCAGGAATACGCCGAACTCATCTGGCCGATCAACATCGCTGTGGCTCTGATCTGGGTGGTCTTTGCGGTGAATTTCTTTTGGACATTGGCCAAGCGAAATGAGCCATCGCTCTACGTGGCGCTCTGGTTTTACATCGCCACCATCATCACCGTGGCGATGCTCTACATCGACAATCACCTGTCTATCCCGACGAGTTGGACTCATAGTTATACCCTTTTCTCGGGGGTGCAGAATGCGCTGGTTCAATGGTGGTATGGGCACAATGCGGTGGCCTTCTTTCTCACCACTCCCATCCTGGGTATCATGTACTACTTCCTGCCCAAGGCAGTGGAGCGGCCTGTGTACTCCTACCGTCTATCCATCGTTCACTTTTGGTCACTGGTCTTCATCTACATTTGGGCGGGTCCGCATCATTTGTTAAACACCTCGTTGCCCAAGTGGCTGCAAATGTTGGGCATGTTCTTCAGTCTCATGCTGTGGGCACCGAGCTGGGGCGGGATGTTGAACGGCTTGCTCACCCTTCGAGGAGCCTGGGATAAATTACGCACCGACCCAGTGGTGAAGTTCTTCATCGCAGGGGTCACTTTTTACGGCATGTCCACTTTTGAAGGACCTCTGCTTTCCATCCGTGCGGTGAATGCCCTGTCTCACTACTCTGACTGGACCATTGGGCATGTGCATGCGGGAGCTTTGGGGTGGAACGGCATGATGGCTGCTGGCATGTTTTACTGGCTCACGCCGCGCCTGTACGGGACAAAACTGCACTCCGTCCCGATGGCCAATTTCCACTTCTGGATCTCCATCTTTGGTATCCTCCTCTATGTCGCCTCCATGTGGGTCAGTGGCATCATGCAGGGGCTCATGCTGAATTCCACCAATGCCGCAGGCACCGCCCTGACCTACCCAAACTTCATTGAGACGCTCACCGCCATACGACCCATGATGGGCTTCCGCATCATTGGCGGCAGCATGTATCTCGTTGGTATGGGCTTGATGCTCTACAACTTGGTCGTGACTGCCCGCAGTGGCAAAGCCGTGAATGAAAGCCGTGAAGTCAATGTGATCCAGCGTGGTAGCGTGGATAACATGGGGGTCAAAACCACCTTCTTGGGAGATCCTGTCACTTACTTCTTCGGCGGTCTGTTCCTCTTCATGGGCTGGATCTTCCTGCCCAAAGGCGCGGATATTACGGCCCTCTTTTGCGCCCTCGGGTTCATTTTCCTGGCGGTGAAAAAGTTTGCCGCCTCCCATCACTCCTGGTCGCAATGGTATGAGCGATTGTTGGAAAACTGGTTGCCCTTCTCTCTACTGACTTTCATCGCAGTGGCCCTTGGTGGACTCATCCAGATCATCCCTACCGTGATGGTGAACCGCGCGAAGAATATGGAAGACCGCATCCAGCAGGTCTATACTCCGCTGGAACTTACCGGACGCGATATTTACGTCAGCGAAGGCTGCTACAACTGCCACAGCCAGATGATCCGCACCATGCTGCCAGATGTGCTCCGCTATGGCGACTACAGCCGCATGGGCGAGAGTATCTATGACCATCCTTTCCAATGGGGTTCCAAGCGCACAGGTCCCGATCTGGCACGTGAAGGTGGTAAGTACCCGCATAGCTGGCACTACAACCACATGATGGACCCACGGAGTACTTCCGTAGGCTCCAACATGCCGACCTTCTCCCACCTGTTCACCGAGAAGTTTGACCAAAAGACGCTGCCTAAAAAGATCGCGGCCATGGTCCAGCTTGGCGTGCCTTATCCGCCGATGACCGATGTGGAAATCAAGGAAGACGCGATCAAGCAGGGCATCAGCATCGTCGAAACACTGAAAGCAGATAAACTCGTCGCTTCCCCAGACACGAAGATTGTGGCTCTCATCGCCTACCTGCAAAAGCTGGGCAAATACGACACGCCTGAAGTGGAAGAGAAACTCAAGAATGCTCCAGGTGGTCCCAAACTCATCCCCGGCCCAGGCAATCCAGACAAGCAACGCCCAGCCGAAAGCGAATAACCAACTTTACTCATTTTATGTTCCGTTCTGTCATTTATGAAACCTGGCTTGACTGGGTTCCCTACGTCGCCTTTGGCATCACTGCCGCTGTCTTCATCACCTTTGTCATTCGTGCCATTGCCTTAAAAAAGGAGAGCATGGATCACATGGCCCGTCTGCCCTTAGACGACTGAATACCGGACTCTGAAAACTCAATACTGACCCCGTCCTGCTTATGTCCAAAGACAACTCCAACGCTGGTCCTACTCTCCGCGAACACTCCTATGACGGCATTCAGGAGTATGACCAAAAGCTGCCTAACTGGTGGCTTTTCACTTGGTATATTACCATGGTCTTCTTTGTCATCTGCTGGGTGGGTTACTACCAATTTGGCATTGGCATGTCTGATGAAAAGGACATCGAAACGGCGATGGCTAAGATCGCCGACTTTCAGAAAAAGGAACTGGAGTTGATCAATGACGACAAGCTGTGGGAGATGTCTCAAGATCCGAAAATCGTCGCCGCGGGAGCCGCCACTTTTAGTACGACCTGCGTGGCCTGCCATGCGGCTGACCTCAGCGCCCATATTGGTGGGGTCAAGCTGCCCGGTCTGCCGCTGAACGATCAAGAATGGAAACATGGGAGCAACCCCACTCAGATCCTGACCATCGTCCGCAAAGGCGCGCCGGATCTCACCAAAGGTATGCCGCCTTGGGAACCTCAACTGGGTCTCCAGCGCGTCGTGGAAGTGGTCGCTTTTGTACTTAGCAAACATGAAAAAGGCGAGCCTTCGACACTGGCTGCTGATTCACCTTTGAAGGTGGAGAAGTAAGCTAAAAGTTGCTGTCAGCTCATTACGAACTGGCGTTGAAATCTAATTTGGCTTGATTGGATAATGTCCTACGAAGCTTTGTGCGGCTCAAGATTGACTTCCAATCTTGAGCTGTCTCATGTAAAGAATATTGAGTCTGAAGTCTCAATATTCTCTGAGCTCACAAGATAGGCCTCGCCATCCGCAAGCAGGGGGGAGCAAAATTCAGCCCTTGATGGAGAGTATAGTGTCTCATGAAAACACCCACGCTGGATACCCTGTCCTCAATCCATGAAGACGGCTCTCATAAGTCCGTTCACCCTGCTGATGTCCATGGGCCATTCACTCAATGGCGTCGCTGGTCTGCCTTGTTGCTTCTGGGCATTTACATCGCCCTGCCTTGGATTCCGGTGAATGGTTTTCCCGCCGTTTTCCTGGATGTCCAGGAGCGGCGATTCCACTTCATGGGCCTGACGCTGGCTACCCAAGATCTCTGGGTCGGTTTCTTTCTCATCACGGGTTTGGCGTTTTCGCTTTTTTACGTCACCGCACTTTTTGGTCGTGTTTGGTGCGGATGGACCTGCCCTTACACCGTATTTTTGGAGCATGTCTATCGTCGCATTGAACGCTGGATTGATGGAGACGCTACCGCAAGGAGAAAGCTGGATGCGGCCCCTTGGACGCCTAACAAAATATGGCGTCGCGCTCTCAAACACGGCGTTTATCTGCTGATGTCCGCCCTCATTGCGCACATCTTTTTGAGCTATTTTGTCTCCCTGAAAAAGCTGTATCAAATGATGCAGGGGCCGCCAGGAGAACACCTTATGGCTTTTGGTATCATGGTCTTCCTCACGGGGGCTCTCTACTTTGCTTTCAGTTGGTTTCGTGAGCAGTTCTGCATCATTCTTTGCCCTTATGGGCGGCTTCAATCCGCTTTGATTGATGATCACAGCGTGGTGATCGGCTACGATAAGATACGTGGAGAACCCCGGGGCAAAGTGGGCAGCACCAAAGGCGACTGCATTGACTGCCGCCGTTGCGTGCAGGTCTGTCCCACCAGCATTGACATCCGCAACGGCATGCAGTTGGAATGCATTGGCTGTGCGGCCTGTGTGGATGCGTGTGATGACATCATGCTCAAATTAAAACGCCCGAAAGGTCTGGTGCGGTATGATTCCTATGTCGGTCTGCAAGGAGGCAAGACCAAGCTCCTGCGTCCACGAATCCTGCTCTACACAGCCCTTCTTTTCATCGGTATTGGTGCCTTTGCTTTTTCGGCCACTCATATCACTCCGCTCCGGGCCAGTAGCGTGCGTATGTTAGGCGCGCCTTTTTACGTAGCTGACGGTGTGCTCAGAAACCAATTTCTGATTCGCGTGATCAATAAACGCAACACTCCAGCCAAGTATCGGCTGGAACTGGTTGGCGAAGTTCCTGCCGAACTCAATGTCAACGGTCTAACGGAAACCTTAGAATTGGGACCACTCGGTGAAGATCAAAAAACCCTGGTGCTTTCCCTTCCTGAAAAGGCGTTTAAAAAATCGTTCAAACTGCAAGTCAAGGTCACCGACACCGAGCGCGGTGACCACATGATCACCCGCGTCATGGAATTCCTCGGCCCAGACCCACGTCTCCAATCTGATGCACCTCTCAATCCGAAAGATTATATTCAATAAACCCTGGCTACTGCCGGTGCTTTTCTTCCTGGCCTTCGTGGCCTTGTGGATGAGTTTCATCTTCTTCGCGGTGAAACATAAACCGCAGGAAGTGGAGCGTGCAGCCCCCTTGACATCGCAAGCGACGACAAGCCTATTTGGGGGCAGAGCCGCACCGCCCACAGCCTAACTAATAACGCCAAATCAAGCCTAAGATGCCCGTGATTGACACCAGCGCCGCTGCCTTTCTAGCAGGTCTTGTGACCAGCGTTCATTGCGTGGGTATGTGTGGGCCACTTTCCTGCTCCTGGGCCATCTCATCGAAACCGGGCACCTCCGGATTTTTTCGCGATACAGGGCTGTATCATGCGGGACGCATTTTCTCGTATGGACTCGTGGGTGCCCTTGCTGGGACCATCGGTTATCTCCCGCTGAAATGGTTTCAACACGGCCCCGGCATCGTGCTTCCTTGGTTGCTGGTCTTGGCATTTGCCATGGTCGGCATGGGCTTAGATTCTTGGTTGCCTAAACCCCGCTTTCTGAGCGCACGCTTACGCCGCATCCAGACCGCTGCCTTTCAGATGAAGAGCACGCTACGTGCCAGCCTCCTTGGCTTCGCCACGCCCCTGCTGCCTTGCGGCCCTCTCTACCTCATGTTTGCTCTAGCGATGGCCAATGGGAGCGCCTTCAAAGGAGCTGAGTTTGCCATGGCCTTTGGGCTTGGAACACTCCCCCTGCTCTGGCTGGCGCAAACCCAAATCCATTGGTTAGGCGGACGCATGCAACCCGCCACTTTACGCAAACTGCAACGTGGCCTCGCTTTAGTCTCTGCTCTTGTCATGGCCTGGAGACTGCGCGGCACCCTAGACTTCGGCAGTGATGCCGTGCCGAGCTGCTGCCACGCGATGCTCTGATCATAAGCTCCGCAGCATCGTCAGCGTCTCCGCCAGTTGCTTGTGCCCCAGGCGTTCAGCCAAACGAGGAAACTTACCGTGGATCATCACCAGTTTGCCATTGCGCGTGAGCATCAGTTTCCGGTCCTTGATCTCCACTTCGCTGATGCCTGCGTGCGCTGCAGCCAGTCGGATTGAGGCGCAGGTCAGTAAATTCTGCACGGCATGAGGCAGCTTATCACCAAACTGGTCGCGCCATTGGCTCTCCAGTTCATCTAACTCCTTGCGCGTCATGACTTCGCCTAACTGGCGAT
>JAOZVT010000216.1 GCA_025869455.1 Prosthecobacter sp. | reverse complement strand
ATATTAAGTATTCCGATAGGGCTTCTTATATATTATTAAGGTTGCTATCGGGAATATTATAGTCGACCGAGCAGTGCGGGAGAACTGCGCTTCTTGTGGGCGTCTTGACGACACAGGAAGGTGGGTTCGGTTCGGCAAGGACGTCCCGTCGGGGTCGCCAGCTACGCCTGCGAACATGCACGCCGGGCTGGCGTCGAGGCGGCTCGGATGTCGCGAACGATGCCGAGGCCGGGATTACGTCGCGAGGTGTCGTCGCGAAAGGCTGACGCGTGCTCGGGTGGGCGATTGTGGTACCGGGAAATAAATGACGTCTGACCCCATTTATTCTCCATTAATTCTAATTCAATTTCTCAATGCAGACTGCGCCGAACGTATAATCTCATATTTGCAATAATTTACCGCTTGCATCCATTTAATGAATTTCTCCTCGCTTGCCGGGCGCGCTGATTTATCATTAAAACGCCTGACAATCGCAGATTCTTGCTCACGGCGATAAGCAGGATCGTAGTCGCAACGCGATATCAACAGCTCCTCAAACCATGGCGCAATGCCGGACAGGTCGCCGTCAACGTTTTCATCTAGCCAGTAGATCTCCTTTGAAGATCGATGCATCATTTTATCGATCAGCGAATCGGGAATCTGCTCACCTTTGAGATAGCTTCTAACTTCCAACATAAGCCGCGCCTGTTTATCCGCGACCACACTAGGGGAGTCGCGGTACGTACTGGAAGAAAAGAAGGGCCGATGCAAGCCTAGCCCAACCTTTTCTCCTTTTTCGACGGTTTGATAGGAGAACCTCTCGGCGCCTGCAACCCAAACCAAAAAACATGCGCTTACGCACGGGAAAAATAAACGAGTCGTAGGTTTGATTTCTTTCAGTTTCCACCTTGCGTCAATTGTTGTGGTTTTCAGTACAGCTTCTTTCACCATTTTTGCTATTGCAATTGCCTCATCAACTTCACCCCCCATTGAATCCAAAATCAAATCGTTATAACTCCAACCTTCTGGAAGCGGCCTCTTAAGGACATCCTTAAATCGCGAGGCATCACCTTTTTCGATCGGGCCTGATAGAACAATTGAGCACCCCCTTATAAGACGCTCGATCTCCAAGTTGCAACTATAGGAAATCGACGCTGAATGTGCGGCTGAGCCCAATAAAATAGAAAACATGAACGTAAAAAACAAGCGGGCAAAAATATTCACATTTCACATCCCAATTAAATAAGACAGCGAGACCAGTTGCGAATAGACAACGAACACTCTACCCAGCGAGGAAGATTTATTCACAACATCTGTCGATACTTAAGCATCCGCTGATCAAAGCCACCCTTCCGGGGTTTTTCGTCCCCGAAGCAGTGGTCTCGAAATTCGCATCCTCATGGCATCGAATTTCGTCTGTTTTTCACTCCTGAAGCTGGTCTGCTGTTTCGAACAATAGGGGACAGACCACGATTTTGAAAACTAAGATGTTTTCGTGGTACGCACCCTATTGTCCAAAATACGTTGAAAACGTGATCTGTCCCCGTTTGTTGCCGGCCTCACGCGGCTTTGTGCGCGAGGTCTGGTGGATTGCAGTGTTGAACGAAGCCGCTACGCGGAGATGTCGCCGGGCTGCTGGCAGCGAATTATT
>JAOZVT010000215.1 GCA_025869455.1 Prosthecobacter sp. | reverse complement strand
GCTCCACGGTCCAGTCTTGCTGGACTGCTGAACCGACCTTCTGCGTCCACGTTTGCAACTGGCCTCCAGGGCCATACCCATAACCATAACCGTATTCAGAGATCATGGCACTGGCTGAGGTCCGGTGCGTGATCTTTTCCAGACGATGATGCTGCGCGGCGGAAAGATACGCATAGATGGACTCCTGACCATTGGGATAGGTCACCTTGGCCAACCGTGACAAGCCTTTGCTTGGCTGGTCATAGTCATAACCAAAAGTGCCGAGAACATCGGTCATTTCCGTGGCCCGTCCCATGGCATCATACTCCATGGATAGGCGGTGGTTGTCATCCACTAAATCACCTCCGACCACCGACCAGATGGAACGTTCATCCACCCGGCTGAGCCGTGTTAGACAAATACAAGAAGAAGCATGCACTCGGAGTGATTACCACAGACCTAAGATAACTGTGTATTACATGCATTACCTCAGGATATCAATGTTTTGTAACGATTTGCATGCATTTTGTCTGGCATGAATGGCATCATTTAACTATTTTCCCGCTGACAACACATACCGCTTTTCCAGCCAAGGAGCGAGTCCTGTACCAATGTAAACAAAATCAATTTGGGGATAGATTGGATTGTCTGTATGCAGGCGTAAACGAACTTTATCCTCAACCAAATCGATTAATATACTTCCAATAAGTATAGGAGATAATACATGTTGTGGTCCTTGACTGTTATTTAATTTTGTAAAGACAAGATTTGGACAAGATTCATCTGCTGAAAGTATATGAGTTGGAGAGGCAATCCTATCTAAGAAGTCAGAAATTGATGATTTTTGGATTAAGGCATAAACCTCATTTGCAAGTTTTGGCTTTTGGTCCCTCATATAAATATATGGGTATATAAGGATGCTATCAGGACAATTTGATGTGTAGGCCGTTATGAGGGAAGCTATAAACACCCGCCCAGCCTCCTCTTCAGTTGGAATAGGCATAAAATGTTTGTGAGATTCTTGACCTTGTGAGTTAAAACCGAAAGAAAAGAACCAAGTAATGAGAAATATTTTATTGAGCGTATTCATTTTCCTTTAATATAGTCTGTTAAGCCCTGTCGTGCGGCTGCACGGTCAATGGTTCCATCTTTATTGGTGGCAACTGGAACTTTACTTAAAATAGTCCCTCCTTTTAAAAATTCTTGAACTCTTTCAGGTGAGACAACTTTGTCCACATGACATGAAACTATAGTTCTTTTCCCCCCATCCGTAGGAGAAAACACGTCTTCTAATTTTGTACCTCCACCTGTTCCAAGGTTTCCTTCTATAGAACCGTGATTATAATAAATAACTTCATCATTTTTAGGTGATCCATCGGCATTTTTTGCCTGTGATGCATTTTTAACGTCACTAGGTTCAGCGTTGTAACATATTGAATAACCTTTATTTTTGGCGGCTTCTTCCAGTTCGGCAAAAGGAGACTTTGCTTTTCCATTATCAATAAGATTTTGAAGCCCGGGAGATAGCGATTGGTCAGGAGCAATCATGATTGCTCCTGGATCTAGGCCGAGTCGATCAATTAGGGTGAAAGGATTGTTCCCTACATACCCATACAGATTTAGTCCCCCGTTCTCTCCAATCGGATCCTCAC
>JAOZVT010000214.1 GCA_025869455.1 Prosthecobacter sp. | reverse complement strand
CACTTTTTGAAAAAAGTTGGACTGGCTGCAAATGATGTGCCGAACACTATTGGCAAGATGCCTGTGCTCCATGCTCGAGTTTCTGGGGGCTCTTAACCTGCGATGGAGAAGACCTCGCGTGCGTCGGCAATGCTGCCGGTCAGAGCGGCGGCAGCCACCATGACAGGAGACATGAGGACCGTGCGGCCCGTGGTGCTGCCTTGACGGCCTTTGAAATTGCGATTGCTGGAGGAGGCGCAGAGCTGATCACCCACCAACTTGTCAGGGTTCATGGCAAGGCACATGGAGCAACCGGCAGCACGCCATTCGAAGCCAGCTTCAGAGAAGATGACGTCCAGACCTTCCTGACGGGCCATGGCATCCACGATCTGAGATCCTGGTACCGCGATGGCTTTCACGCTTGGGTTGACCTTCTTGCCCTTGATGAATTTGGCGACTTCGCGGAAATCACTCAGACGACCGTTGGTGCAGGAACCGATGAAGGCCACATCCACTTTGGTGCCTTTGATGGGCTGACCGGCAGGCAGCTTCATGTAATCCAGAGCGTCCTGAATGGAGATGCGGCCAGGTTCAGTCGTGGCGCTTTCTGGAGTCGGCACGTTTTCTGTGACGGAGATGGCTTGGTCAGGGCTGGTGCCCCAGGTCACGGTCGGCGGCACGTCTTCAGCGCGGATGTTCACCACGTCATCATAGACGGCATCAGCATCGGAAGCCGTCGCGCGCCATTTGGCGACGGTGGTTTCCCAGGCATCACCCTTGGGTGAATAAGGACGGCCTTTGAGGTATTCAAAAGTGGTCTCATCTGGATTCACATAACCACAACGGGCACCGCCTTCGATGGCCATGTTGCAGACGGTCATGCGTTCTTCCATGGTGAATTCGTCAAAGATATTGCCACCGTATTCGTAGGCATAACCGACGCCACCACCTGCACCCAGAAGGCGGATGATGTGCAGGGCCACGTCCTTGGAGTAAACTCCTGGGCGGAGCTTCCCTTCGACATTGATGCGACGGACCTTCATTTTGCCCAAGGCCATGGTCTGCGTGGCCAGGATGTCACGCACCTGGGTGGTGCCGATGCCGAAAGCGATGGCACCGAAGGCTCCGTGAGTGGCTGTGTGGGAGTCACCGCAGGCGATGGTGGTGCCTGGCTGGGTGATGCCCTGCTCTGGTCCAACGACGTGAACGATGCCCTGTTTGCCACTGGCGAGGCTGAAATAGGTGACGCCGAATTCCTTGGCATTCTTGTTCAGCTCCTGGATCATCGCTTCAGCGAGGGGATCGGAGAAAGGAGAAACCTGGCTGTCTGTCGGCACGATGTGGTCCACCGTCGCAAATGTGCGGTGTGGGTAAGCCACTTTCAGATTCAGGTCACGCAGCATGCCGAAAGCCTGTGGGCTGGTCACTTCATGCACCAAATGGGTATCAATGAGAAGCTGCGTCTGTCCGTTCGCAAGGGTTCCGACGACGTGTGATTCCCAGACTTTTTCGAAGAGTGTTTTTCCCATGTGCAGTGTTTTGGTGGGTGGACAGACTAGCATACGTCTGCGCTGGGGCAAGGTGGAGGGGGAAAATTATCTCTGATTCTCCGCCAAAACCGTGCGCGGGGTGTGATCCGTCAGCAATTTGGAG
>JAOZVT010000213.1 GCA_025869455.1 Prosthecobacter sp. | reverse complement strand
ATCATCACCATCATCTTCATCCTCATCTGAGAAAGATGAAGCATTACCGTTTCCGTCCGCATGCTATCCTCCTGAATTCCCATTAACAGTGCAGATTGACTCTCATTCAATCCCGACGGAATCATCTCTGGCCTCACAGTGTGCTTACAAGCTCTGTCACACGATAACGACCAGCAAATGGTGGGATTGTGGCAACTGTAATAAAAGATGGTGCCATGGCCATCGGAAGCTTGCAACTGCACACAAAAACAAATGTGTGGAGACACAACCTAACTGATCACATCAATTACGCCTTCTCGTACGATGGGCGTTTGTTTGTCCTCCCAAAATGAATAATTTTAAATTCGTTATTTATTGAACTGATCACCATTTTCATCATTCAATTTTGCAACACATCTCATTGATCTTCTCCGATTCAACACGATGCTGCTTTCACTTGATCTCCCCAACACAGGAATGACTGAGAATGGAATCTCCAGCTCCACTGCCGCTCTCTCTGTGAAACCCACGCTCATCCATCTCAACCTTCGTTCGAATAGAATGACAGAAGCGGCAACCACTCAACTGTGCCATGTCGTGACCGTCAACTCGTTTCTTAGCATCCTTGATCTTCGATCGTGCAATCTCGACGAGAGTCAACTCACTCGACTCAGTGAAGCCCTGGCTGGGGAATCCCACTCTCACAAAACTCGAGGTTGACGCCAATTTCAGCTCATCGGCTCTCCGAAAAAGGATGATTCATACTCTCTATAATAATCGATCGCAGAGTGTTTACTTCCCTGGATTCTTCCAGAATGTCCCAACGCTTACTTCACTCAAACTTGCTTTGCAACCTATCAATAATGTTGGTGCAGCACAACTCGGTGAAGCACTGGCGATCAATTCCACCATGAAGGCGCTCTACTTGCGGTGTAAGATCGATGGGCATGGAATGACGAGCTTGAGTCAGGGACTGGCTCTCAATTTCTTCCTTGAAATTACTGCGTCTGGTTTGTCTTCATATCGGAGATGATTGTGTAAAGAAGTGAAATTCGCACTCTCCAGACTCTCGCTTTCAAATATAACCGATGCTGCAGCATCAAGCCCTGCCTTGATGGTCAATTTTCGACTCTCGCGGGAGATATCTCTTTATAAGAATGGTATTGGAGATGTTGGCGCAACCTATTTGAGCGAAGCGCTGATGGTCAACTCCACCTTAACGAAGCTGGACTCTCTCTTGGAAATCAGATCGGAGATGCCGGAGCGACAGGACTCACGCCATGCGCTGCGGGTGAATACCTCGCTTGAAGCGCTCTATCTTGAAAATAATTACCATCGGTGCGTTGGGAGCGTTACAACTGAGTGAGGCACTGATGATCAATTCCACACTTTTCAAACTAAATATTGACATTCCCATCACCCTAACACCGAATCGAGAGAAATTCTTCTTGGGAAAGCGGTCCATGAATCAATTGGAGAAACATATTCTCCCTCGAAACATCAACAATGATCCTGACTTGACTTGTTCTCAAATGATTATCTCAATGAGGATGCCAAAACTCGCTTGCTTGACGCTCTGCAGCACAACTCAACCATCACATCTCTCGATCTGCCTTTCTTATCAATTTGGTGATCGTGAGGGTGGCGCAGCTTTG
>JAOZVT010000212.1 GCA_025869455.1 Prosthecobacter sp. | reverse complement strand
TCTGCCAGACTCAACCCGGAGGGCCAGTGAGCGAGGTGTCCAATGGCTGCGTTAAGCGCCTCGAAGCTATGATTCCATAGCTCCTTCGGCGTTCGCCTTGCCCTTGAACACCTTCTCACTGGCGACTCCTTACCAATTTTTAAAACACACCCTAACGTGTGGCGATAGGGTGTGTTTTCTCGGAACCGGCTATTGGGTTTATGCTGTAACATGGGGATACGATGAGGTTACGGTTTGGAAAGGTGATAAGGCCGGGGAATGAAGGGAGGCGTGTGTTTAGCATACCCTGCGTAACCTCTGAATTTTTGTATGAGCATGCGCTCTTCATGCTTGGCTTTGGCACTGAAAAAGACCCCCAGCAGGGCGAGTAACACAAAGTGGAGAATGCTTGCCACTGCGATAGCCATGCCCAAGGCCCAGAGGAGCAGGCCACTGTAAACGGGATGTCTGACATGGCGGTACAAACCTTTTATCTGAAGGGTGGCACCTGCCCGTGGAGATGGCATGGGGGTCAGGGAGCGGCCTGCCTGTAACTGCCACGTCGCCACGCCGGCCAGCATTAATCCTGCGGCAGCGATCACGAGTCCGGTCAGATGCAGCGGTACGAGAAATGGCAAATTTCCGACTGCGGGTGTCATGAGCAGGGCGGCCATCAAGGCTAGTTGCACCATCACCCAGGACAAGTCTTTGAGTGTTGCAGCTTTCATGGGAGTATGATTCCGAAGAGAGGCGGGGCGTGAGGTGAAATACTTTGCTTTTACAATGATGGGGCAGCGCTCACTGCTTCTGTCATGGTCACCCTATGACGCGGACATCTCAGGTGAAAAGGATGTGGGTTCCGGTTCCGGCTGATTCCTCGTAAAATTGGCCGACGGTTAGCACGTTATCGACGCAATCGATCAGGTCTTCCTTCTTTAGCTTGAACATATCCATCGCCAGTTTGCAGGCAAAAATCTTGCCGCCGGAGTCGGAAATGAGTTCAAGAAACTCGCGCACAGGTGGGATGTCGAGCTTCTCCATTTCCTTGTTCATCAAGCTGGTGGCGAAAGCGCTGACACCGGGCAATGCACCCATCCAGGTGGGGAATGGCGTCGTGATCGGCATTCCGAGCATGGGCATCGCCATATTCAGGGCGGAATTGCCCACCGTGGGAACTTTCAGATGGTCCACTGTTTTGTCCGCCAGCGCGTTGAGGCCAAAGAAGGTGAAAAACAGCGAGGCTTCGATGCCTTCCATGCGCGCGCCATTTGCCATGATGAGCGCTGGGTAAATGCCATCTAGCGAGCCGCGGCTCACAATGATGGAGATTTTCTTGATGGGTTGCCTGTCGTCGGTGGTGCTCATGATTTTCGGAGTGGAGAGTTAAATGCAGCCGACAGGTTTTGGAATGCCTGCGATCTTCGAGGACTTTTTCAGCGGTCCACCTGGGAACAGATCGTAGAGTTCCTTCACGGTGACGACATTGCTTTTGCCCATGCTGCGGATGGTTAGGGCAACCCCCGCACTCTGCTGTTGACGTAGGTATTCCAGCACCTGCTTGTGTTTGTCGGTGAGTGTGGGAATGCCTTCCTCCACGGCAATGGTGGCAGCGATGGCTTCGTTCCATTGCGTCATGTCCGTGAGATAGCCCTCTTCGTTCACATCTACTTCAGTTCCTGCGATGTTTTTTTTCATGGTTCAGTTGGTTGGTGGTTAGACTTCGGCGGGCATTTTCTTTTGTCTGCTGATACCCGGCATCGGTAGAGCCTTCAGCAAGATGTTCCAGTAGATGTGCCGGAAGGCGAGCTTACCCCAGTGATTGATGCGGCTTTCGTCAAGCAGGCTCATCGGTCCAAAGCTGAACGGGAAGCCACCTTCATGCGGCTCGATCTCATAGTTGAAATCAATGAGCAGTGCCTTGCCGTCTCCAGACTCGATAAAGCAGTTTGCGTGTCCGTCGAACTCTGCTTTCAGCGGCTTGCCTTCGATGTGCAGGAGTACGTTGTCGGCCAGAGTCTCGGATTCAAAGTGTGCCACTGAGCCCGCTTTCGAGGTCGGGACATTCGTTGCATCGCCGAGGACAAAAACGTCGGGATACTTCAGGCTCTGCAAGGTATTTTTGTGAGTGGGGATGAAATTCAGATCATCGCCAAGTCCTGACCGCTGGATGACCGCATCTCCCATGTTTGTGGGGATGGTGACCAGCAGATCGTAAGGCACCTCGCGGCCATCATAACATACCAGTCTGTTTTGTTCCTGATCCACATGTTCTACGGCGAATTCGGTGACAAGCTCGATGCCTTTGTCCGTGAGGAGGTGGCCGAGCTTCTTCGCCGCCTTCGGCTTGGTGAAGGCTCCTGACAGCGGTGTCACATAGGTGATGCTTACCTTGTCGCGCATGTTCTTTTCACGGAGGAAGTCATCTGCTAGAAAGATGAACTCCAGGGGGGCCACCGGGCACTTGATGGGCATTTCATTGACATGCATCACTAGTTTGCCACCTGGCCAGTTGGCTAATTTATCACGCAGTGCCCGCGCACCATCCAGCGTGTAGAAATCATGGATGTTGTCGCGCCATTTGGGGCCGAGCATGCCCTGCGTTTCTTCCGGTGCCGTGTGGCAGCCTGTGGCGATGATGAGTACGTCATACGTTAGTGTGCTGCCTTCTTTCAGCGTCACTGAGTGAGTGTCAGGAGTGATCGCATCAATCTCTGCCTGTATGAACTCGACATTGTCGGGCAAGAAATCACGGGTTGGGCGAATGATGTCACTTTCCTCATAGATGCCAAAAGGGAGGAACAGTAAACCAGGCTGATAGAGATGCTTTTCCGAGCGATCCACGATGGTTATGCGCCATTCGGATTTGCTGAGGCGCTTGCGTAAATGATTGGCCATCATGGTGCCCGCTGTCCCTGCGCCGAGGATGAGTAAATGCTTGTTCATGTTGGTATTGAGTTCATTTGGTTTTGGTTAGTGCTGGAAATTTATGGCAAACAACAAACCCAGAACGCCGCCATAAATGGCACCGCGCCACCATGTTGAGGTGAGTGGGCAGGCCCCAGAGTTGCATTGACCGAAGTAGCCCATGAGTGAGCCGAGAGCGGTTCCGATGAACACGGGAATGAGGTAACGTATCATGCTGCAATGAGTTTGTAGGAATGGATCATCCGCATTTGCCACCACCGCAGCAGCCACCGCCTTTGCCTCCATTTTTCCCAACGGTCGTGATACCCAGGGGACAATATGCAGGGCAGAAGCGGAAGAAGGCGGTCAGCAGGGGAATGGCCCCGAGAGCGCCGATCCAATTGTGATTGGTGATGCCATAAGCGATGATGCCAAGGCCGAGTACGATGCGCAAAGTGCGATCTAGGGTGCCGATGTTAGGTTTCATAATGATGTTTGGGTTAGAGGTTCTGGGTGTGCATGGCGGTTGGCCATGAAGTAGAGGACCGGAACGGCCATGCGGCTGATGAAGAGGCTTGCGATTTCGCCTGCCATGAGCGCAATGGCGAGGCCCTGGAAAATGGGGTCAGCAAGGATCACGGCAGCACCGACGACGACAGCCATGGCTGTGAGCAGCATGGGGCGGAAGCGCACGGCCCCGGCATCAATGACGGCTTCGCTCAGCGGCATGCCTTCCTGGATTCGCAGTTCGATGAAATCCACGAGGATGATGGAATTGCGCACGACGATGCCGCCACCAGCCATGAAGCCGATCATGCTAGTCGCTGTGAAAAAGGCGTCCATAAAACCATGTGCGGGTAGAATGCCGACGAGGGAAAAAG
Source organism: Prosthecobacter sp. (assembly GCA_025869455.1). Classification (GTDB taxonomy): domain Bacteria; phylum Verrucomicrobiota; class Verrucomicrobiia; order Verrucomicrobiales; family Verrucomicrobiaceae; genus Prosthecobacter. The sequence continues at coordinate 12,968 of JAOZVT010000212.1, read as the reverse complement.
GGATGGCAATCATCACGATGGCTGGGGTGATGAAGCTACGGAACCAGCCGACCATGAGCACATAGATCAAGATCAAACAGGCCGCAAAAGCGGCACCTAGATCGCGAAAGACCTCAATGGTGATGTGCCATTCACCGTCCCACTTCATGGCAGGTTCCGCATCGTTAAAGGGCATGGAAGCATTAAGAATTTGCAACTCTGCGCCGCTGCCGCCAAACTCGCGTGTGTCGAGTTTCTTGAGGGCCTCGTTCATTTGGAAGATGGCATAGACCGGACTTTCTATGATGCCTGCAACGTCGCCGATGACATAGGTCACAGGCATGAGGTTTTTGTGATAGAGGCTTTTTTCGACGGTCACCTGTTCAACTTTCACGAGTTCGCGCAAGGGAACCAAGGGCGAGCTGGATGCACCGGGTTCGGGCAGTGCGTTAGCATCACCTGAGCGGACACGCAGGGCTAGCAACTCTTCTGGGCTGGTCTTGGCTGAACGTGGCAGTTCGAGGCGGATGTTTACGTCTTCTTTTTCTTCGGGCTGATGCAGAAGATCCACCGTTTCCCCATCAACAGCAATTTTGAGTGTCTGTGAAATGGTGGCTGCGGTGATGCCGTGGAGGGCGGCTTTCTCCTTATCAATGATGAAACGCGCCTTCTGCTGATCCGCTTCGGCATACCAGTCAACGTCAACAACTCCAGGAGTGCTTTTGAAGATGTTTTTAACTGCTCCAGAAAGCTTTAAACGCGCCTCCTCATTGGGGCCGTAGATTTCTGCGACGAGGGTCTGCAGCACCGGTGGTCCTGGGGGTACTTCTGCGATGGCGACGCGTGCTTTGTAGCGGTCCGCAATGGCTGTCACGGCTGGGCGGATGCGTTTGGCGATGTCATGACTCTGCGCTTTGCGCTCATGTTTACCAACGAGGTTTACCTGGATGTCTGCTACATCGGCTCCACGCCGCATGAAGTAATGACGAACGAGGCCATTGAAGTTGTAGGGCGAAGCGACACCTGCATAAACTTGGTAATCGGTGACCTCTGGCTCGGTACGAATGACCGCCGCCATTTCACGGGCCACTGCGGCTGTTTGCTCCAAGGATGAGCCTTCGGGCATGTTCAGAATGACTTGGAACTCGCTCTTGTTGTCGAAGGGTAGCATTTTGACCTTTACCCAGCCGAGTCCGACTGTTGCCATTGACCCAAGGAGCAGCACAGTGATGCCGATGAGGAATATCCAGCGCCAGCCGACATGGTGAATCAGTGGACCCATCATGCGGCGGTACAGTTTCGTGAAGAAGTCCTCAGCATGCTCGGAGGCGAGATGTTTGTGTCCGTCACTCACGGCGACGCCTTCCGTTAGCTTGGAGTATTTTCCTCCCCAGCGAAGTATGCGAATGGAAGCCCACGGCGTAACAATGAAGGCGATCAGGAGTGACCAAAACATGGCTGCACTGGCACCAATGGGAATGGGGCGCATGTAGGGGCCCATGAGACCGCCGACGAAGGCCATGGGCAGGACGGCGGCGATGACGGCAAAGGTGGCTAGGATGGTCGGATTACCGACCTCTCCCACTGCCTCGACAGCGATGGATGACCAGTCCCGGCCTTTGTTTTGAGGTAGATGGAAATGCCTAGCAATGTTTTCCACCACGACAATGGCATCATCCACAAGAATGCCGATGCTGAAGATGAGTGCGAACAGAGTGATGCGGTTTAGCGTGAAGCCGTAGAGATAAAAGATGAGTAGGGTCAGCGCCAGTGTGGCCGGAATAGCCACCGCGACGATTCCCGATTCGCGCCAGCCAAGGGTCAGCCAGATCAGGATGGCCACGCTGAACACTGCGATCCCCATGTGCAGCAGTAACTCGTTCGATTTTTCGGCGGCTGTTTCGCCATAGTTACGGGTGATGCTCACCGTAACATCGGCGGGAATGATGGAGCCTTTGAGTGTGTCCACTTTGCGCAGCACCTCATTGGCCACAGAGATGGCGTTTGCTCCCGGACGTTTGGCGATGCTGAGTGTAACCGCAGGTTCTTCGCTGGTCTTTGAACCATAGAGAACGTACTGAGTGACTTCTTCGCCACCATCGATGATCTCAGCAACTTCGCGCAGATACACAGGGTGACCGCTGAATACGCCGATCACGACATTGCCGACATCTTCTGCTGTTTTTAAAAAGGCACCCGTTTCGATCAGGATCTCTGTGTTGCTTGTTGTTAGGCCGCCTGCGCGAAATTGTCGGTTCGCCTGCTGAAGCATGGGTATAAGACCTGCGGGGCTGAGATTGCGCGAAGCGAGTTTTACCGGATCCAGCATCACACGTACGGCGCGGCGGGAGCCACCGAGAAGTTGGGTTTCTGCTACTAGCGGCACTTGCTTGATGGATTCCTCCACCTGTGCGGCCAGACGGCGTAGTGTGAGGTGATCATAGCGTGCACTGTGAAAGGTGAGTGCGAGGATGGGCACGTCATCTATGCTCTTCGGCTTGATGAGCGGGGCTGTAACGCCCATGGGGATGCGGTCAAAGTTTGAGCGAAGTTTCTCCGTGATCTTCACGAGGCTGCGCTCTGGATCTTCGCCTACTTTGAAGCGGATGATGACCAAACTCTCACTGTCGCTCGACGTACTGTAAATGTATTCCACTCCAGGTACTTCCCAGAGGAGTTTTTCCATTGGGCGTGTCGTGCGTTCTTCGATTTCTTTGGCCGAGGAACCGGGCATGGAAACCATGACATCCACCATGGGAACTTTGATCTGAGGCTCTTCTTCACGAGGCAGTAAAATAATGGCCGCTCCACCCAGCAGGACTGCCGCAATGATGATGAGCGGCGTCAATTTGGAATCAATGAATGTGGCCGCGATGCGACCAGCGATGCCGAGATTGGAAGGTTGGGAGGAAGGCTCGCTCATGGCTGGATTGTCACAGGTTGGCCGTCGGTGAGTTTTACGACATCATTGATCACGACTTGCTCACCCACTTCGAGGCCCGAAAGTACCTCTACAAGGGGTGGGATTAGCTTGCCGGTTTTGACCAAGCGGAGTGAGGCATGGCCATCTTTGACGACAAAGAGGAGTTCCATTTGGCCGCGTTTCATCACCGCTATTTGGGGAATGAGAAGCAGTTGTACTTCTGCTACGGGGACGGAGACGCGGCCGAACTGGCCCGTGCGCAATCCTTCTGCGGTGGGGAGATCAAGTTTTACCTGAAAGGTGCGGCTAACGGGATCTGCGACAGGAGCGATTTCACTGACGATGGCTTCGAGCGGAGCTGCTACGGAGGCGACTTTTACCTGCATCTTTGCACCCATTTGAATGCGGTCGAGAATGGCCTCTGGCAGATCGGCTTCGAAACGTAATGCCGTGGGGGCTTCGATTTCAAGGAGTGACTTGCCGGGCATCGCCAGATCCCCTACATCGGCAAGCTTGCGTGTGACCACTCCATCAAAGGGGGCCGTGACTCGCGCATAGCTCATCATGGTTTCGGCCTCACTGAGACCCGCCACCGCCACTTTCACGCGGGCATTGGCAGCATCGTATTCTTGGCGTGTGGTTGCATTGGCCGTGAGAAGCTGTTTTTGGCGTTCAAAGTCACGCTCTGCCTGATCAAGCACGGCCTTAGCCTGATCGACTTTTGCCTGAATCTCCTGAGCATCTAGGCGGGCAAGTAGATCCCCCTTCTTCACCATCTCTCCTGGCGTCGCCGTGTATTCCAAGACACGACCACTGACCTTCGCCTCAATCATCGCCCGCAATTTGGAGCGCACGGTACCCACGACTTCTTCGACTGCGATGTGGGGTTCCAGTTTAGCGGCCTGTACTTTTACAGCCACGCTGGGAAGCTGAGGGGTGATTGAATGAGCGGGTTCATGCTTGCCACAGGAGGCGAGCATGAACATAGGCAAGAGGAGGACGAGATGTTTCATGGGCAGATGGTTGGGATCAACTCTTTGAGCAGCATGAGCCACCCACACCGAATTTCTTGAGAATGATTTCCGCCGGACAGAAGCCGCTGAAGGCGGACTGCAATAGGTTGAAGCCGACAAAGGCTGGTAGCCAGACCCAGTTTGGGTTTACATAATGGGCTAGAGCCAGCCCGATGAGGATGAGCGTGCCGGCAAGTGCGCGAATGACGTTTTCGAGTTTCATGGTGATATTCGTGTGGAGATTCAAGGCTTCACTGGGTCGTGCTTCTTGTCATGCTCACTCCAGCCATGGGCGGCGAATGCTGACACGACTTGTGCATGATTCTGGGCTATTTTAGCAGCCTTTGCTGTGCGTCCCTTGACGGTCATGCGCACTCCTTTGTTCGTGAGGGTGAATAGGTGCTCGATATCAGAGTAGTTGTCGCAATATTCGGCAAAGGCTGGGTCCCAGCGTCGCACACTGAGACCGGATTCGAGCCGTTGTTGCATCTGCCCAACATGCTTTTTGATGGCTGCTGCGACTTCCGGGTCATCACTCTCGGTGAGGGAGGTGTAGCCGACATCCGTGAGTTTGACTTCACGACGAATGGAGTCGTGTTTTTCAAACAGCAGGTGGATCTGTGACTGAGCCTCAGGCGGCATTCCCCGGCCTCCGCCCTGCTGTGCATTGGCAGGATGGGAAACCCATGCAAAGAGGAGTGTCATGAAAGCCGAAAACTTAATGAGTGGTTGAGTGTTCATAATATTCGATTGATAACTATATCATTATATAGCGATATAAAATCGCAAGTTGTTTCTCTTTTCTAGTTCACCTCATAGAGGCTCTGAGTTATTCCCGTGGAGCAGCACAGGGGAGGGTCATCAACCTGGATGGTTTTCATGGTGAAACTTCTTATACTTGGCAAAATGGCCAAATAAAGAATCGCTCTTCAGTGGCTAGCGAAAAGGCCGCTTTGTTTGCGGATGGCTGCTCCTTAATGGCGGTTATACTGGTTTCTAAAAAGATGGTCCAAAAAGTGGCGGCGGGTCGGGACGACTGGTTGCACTTTTTGCCTAGCTGTTATCATGAAGATAGCAACCAGTGCTCATGCCTTGCCATTCAACCCGCCGCGTACGCCTTTTCAACCGGACACTCTTTTTGGAAACCCGTCTAGGGAGCCGGATGGCAAAGCAATACAGGCAAAGGGGACTCTGGGGCCTGCGCTGAGGTATCTCCTGAGAGTGTCCCACTTTTGCCTGAAGCTGCGGGATGAGGACACTCCTTGTGTCCTCAGCGCACATCCTTTGATGCGGCTGTCCGTGTGGACATTTAGCGGAACATCAAGACTGGTACCATGCAGGTGCGGACCATCGTGGTCGTGGTGCTGCCAAGAATGAATTGGCGGATGGGGCTGTGCCCATAGGCCCCCATGACGAGAAGATCGATATCACTGGCTTTGATGACACTGGAGATGATTTCTTCAGCAGGGCCTGGCTGAGCTGCGGCGACGACTAGAAAACCTGCGTCACGCAGTCGAGTGGCCGCTTCTTCCAAATACCATTTTGCCGTGTCATCCACATGGCCTGCGCGCAAGATGTGGCAGTGCAGCCCTTTTAACAGAGGATTGCTGATGACGAAATCAATAGCCTTGTTGATGCTTGGCCCACCATCATAAGCGATGAGGAATCTCTCAATGGGTTTGTAGGCTCGTGAGGTGACGAGTACTGGCCGAACGCTGGCACGTATGACGCGCTCAATTTCGCCACCGAGATGACCTTTGGCAAAGTCTGCATGCTCGCCTCGTTTGCCTAACACAACGAGTTCGGCGCTGGGTTCCAGCTCCTCCAGTGTGTCCACCAGGGAGCCGTGACGTTGGAGTTCCTCCAGTTCAGTGATGCCTAAGGCACGGAGCTGTTTGTCTGCATCCTCCAAGATGGCGGTTCCCTTCAGTCGCGCGATACGGGCCTGTGACTCTTCCAGTTTAACCAATTCTTCCGTGAGTTCGATGCTGGCATCAAAACCAATGGTGCCTGTGTAATCAATGCCATGGCAACGTTCACGATGAGGATCAAGAACATGCAGCACTTTGATGCCGACATTCATCTGTTTAGCCACCCAGGCGCTGTGCTGGTAAACGCTGGGAGCGTAGAGTGAGCCGTCTGTGCAGGTGAGGATATGTGACATAGGGATGAGGGCTGGTGGGTTAATGGGCAAGAAGCCGCTCTAAGGCATCAGGTTTGTCATGAACGCCAAGGCGGTCCACTAGGGTGGCGCTGGCTTCATTGAGGCCGATGACTTCGACCTCGGTGGCCTCACGCCGAAACTTTAGCACGACTTTGTCCAGGGAGGCAACGGCGGTCAGATCCCAGAAGTGAGCGTTACTCACATCAATGCGGATTTTTGGCAAGACTTCCTTGAAATCAAACTCCTTCACAAAGGCGTCAGCAGAGGCAAAGAAGAGTTGTCCCGAGACGGTGTAGGTGCGGCAATCGGGGGTGTCCAAGGTGCTGGTGACACGCAGGATTTGGGAGACTTTGCGGGCAAAGAACAAGGCGCTGAGCAGGACTCCCACGCCGACTCCTAGGGCCAAATTGTGCGTGAAGACCACGACGATGACGGTGGAGATCATGACTGTGCTGGAGCTCTTCGGGTGCAGGCCCATGTTCTTGAATGAGGCCCAGGAGAAAGTTCCGATGGAAACCATGATCATCACCGCTACTAGCGCGGGCATGGGAATCTGTTTTACCCAGGGGCCTAGGAGGACTAACAAAATGAGCAGAAAGACACCCGCCACAAAGGTGGAGAGGCGTCCGCGACCACCTGACTTCACGTTGATGACGGATTGGCCAATCATTGCGCAACCAGCCATGCCACCAAAAAGACCCGCCACGATGTTTGCCAAACCTTGGCCTGTGCATTCGCGGTTTTTGTTGCTGGGAGTATCGGTCATTTCATCCACGATTTGGGATGTCATCAGAGATTCCAGTAAGCCGACTGCCGCGAGCCCGGCGGAGTAAGGAAGGACGATCCAGAGCGTCTCTAAGGTCCAGGGAACCTGGGGCCAAAGGAAAATAGGCAGAGCTTCTGGCAGGGCACCCAGGTCACCGACGCGGCGCACGTCCAGTTTAAAGACAATGGCCAAAACGGTCATCACGATGATGGCGACCAAGGGGGAGGGGACCGCTTTAGTCAGGCGAGGCAGCAGATAGATGATCGCCAAGGAACCCGCGACCATGGCGTACATGATAGGGCCAGCACCTTTGAACTCAGGCAATTGAGCCATGAAGATCAAGATGGCCAAGGCATTGACAAAACCCGTCATCACCGACTTGGAGACAAAGCGCATGACATCGCCAATGCGTATGATGCCAGCAATGATCTGGAATATTCCGGTGAGGAGTGTGGCCACCAGCAAGTATTGCAGGCCATGTTCTTTCACCAGAGTGACCATGAGCAGTGCCATGGCTCCTGTGGCGGCGGAGATCATGCCGGGGCGACCGCCGAAGATGGCTGTTACGACAGCGATGCAGAAAGAGGCGTAGAGACCCACTTTGGGATCTACCCCCGCGATGATGGAGAAGGCAATGGCTTCAGGGATGAGGGCGAGGGCGACCACCGTGCCCGCGAGTAAGTCACCGCGGATGTTGGAGAACCATTCTTGACGTAGATTTTTAGAGAACACGAATGCAGAGGAGAGGACGGATGTATGAAAGTCGGCTACCAGGTCCGTGGCCTGGAGGCTTTTTTGGAAAGAGTGTCCCTGCGAGCTAGGTTAGTCTTTAGGGATGGAGGAGCCATCACGGGATGTGTGGCGCGCAGGGTCATGCTATGGCGGAGTCACTTGCGCACGGGAGAAGTTGAAAACAAACAGACACATCATGGGTTTGGGGGCAACTGACTTGGGGGCGGATAAGGTCGGAGGCAACCCCTTTTTCGTTCAGTCCATTCACGCCTAACACCCTTTGTGCATAAAAAAGCGCACGCAGGCTTGTTGCCCGCGTGCGCTAGGAAGCTGGAATTTATTTAACCGCCGTAGCTGAAGCCAAGTCCGGTTTTCTCCTTCGTGCTTTCTAGGAAGCTGTGAGAGACGACGACATCATTCGCGTCAAATACAACGGTGACCGATTGATAATAGGTGATGATGGCCCCAGGAATGAAGGCTGAGCCAGGGATCCATGCCTTGGCCGTGGATGCGCTGGGGCTGAACTTCCAGAGGCCTGTGGCTTGGCCGGCGGCATTGGTGCCTTTGCTGTAAAAGAGGCCTAACTTGCGGATGACATCCTTGCGTGTGGTGACCCCATCTTGGATCTGGGCGGCAGCTTTGGTGAGGTGTGTGCTTTTTCGGGCCTGTGCAGGATTGGTAATGTCTCCCTGGAAATCTTCGGAAACAGGTTCGCTGGCTTCAGCGGTGCTGCTGGAGGCCGAAGCAGGGGCTTCAGGAGCAGAGGTCCCACAACTGGTGAGTGCCGTAATAAGAGCCAAAGAGGTGAGTGCGAGTAGGGTAGGTGCAGCTTTCATGCGTAACCATCAAAGCAGGTGCAGTTTAGGAGGCAAGTCAGATGCTTGGGCAAAAATGTTTCTTGCGGCATTGAAACTGCTTGGCTATTTTGCCAAATAGATCATGCAACTCACTCAAATGCCCTCGGCAACCCTCCGCCAGCGAGTCGCGGTGATGAAGGCTCTGGCCCATCCATCACGCATGCTCATTGCTGAAACTTTGATGAGTGGCGAAAAGTGCGTGTGTGATCTTCAGGCCTTGGTTGGTGCAGATATGTCCACGGTTTCAAAGCACTTAACCTTAATGCGTCAGGCGGGAGTGTTGGTTTGTGAAAAGCGGGGGCTGAATATTTATTACCGCCTCGCGTGTTCCTGCCTGGGAACTTTTCTGCGCTGCCTGGATGAACTGACCCCGAATATGGAGAGCTGCCGCAGCAGTTGTTGTGACTGAATACTTAACCACAAAAAAATATGAAGATCACTGAATTCCAAGCTCACCTCAAGGAGCACCCAGAAAAGCCTCTGCTTTTTATCCTGCCTGACGGTGGCCTGATCCCCGCCCATTTCCACATCACGGAAGTGGGACATGTGAAGAAGAACTTCATTGATTGTGGAGGTACCCGCCGCAGTACGGAAAGCTGCCTTCTACAAACCTGGACGGCTGATGATACGGATCACCGTCTGGTGGCAGGAAAGCTGAGCATGATTTTTGGTAAAGCTGGTGATGTACTGCCGGACGATCAATTGCCTGTGGAGGTGGAGTTTGAGGATTTCTCAGTGAGTCAGTTTCCAGTGACGGGTGTCCAGGTATTGGACGGTTCGCTGGCCTTTCAACTCGGACTCAAACACACGGATTGCCTAGCCAAAGAGCTCTGCCTGCCGGGTGTCTGTGGGCCTGCCGCCACGGTGAATTTGCTGGGCTGCGCTCCGGGGAGTGGTTGTTGCTGAAACTTTGCCTAACCTGTGATGAGCAAACCAATCGTTCTGATTTTATGCACTGGGAACTCCTGCCGTAGTCATATGGCGGAGGGCATTTTGCGCCAATTCGCAGGGGATTTGGTGGAGGTACAAAGTGCGGGTTCCAAGCCTGCGGGTTATGTTCATCCGAAGGCTATCGCAGTCCTTGCGGAGATCGGTATCGACATCTCAGCGCATACGTCCAAGCACATGAATGATTTTTTAGATCAGGACATTGCTACGGTGATCACCGTATGCGGGAATGCAGATCAAGCTTGCCCTATGTATCCGGGCCAGGTGAACCGGTATCACTGGGGTTTTGATGATCCGGCGCATGCAGTGGGTTCGGATGAGGAAATTTTGGCAGAGTTTCGTCGGGTAAGGGATGAAATTCGTTTGGTCTTTGGTGCTTATGCGGCAGGTCTAAGGGAGGGGCGAGCGTTATAGCTGGATTCTAGTTATGCGATTGCCGTCCTGGTTCATCGGTGAATTTACGGGCACTTTTTTGCTGGTCTTCTTTGGCTGCGGAAGTGTTTGTTTGGCTGTTTTGACGGGGGCCTTGGTCGGTGTCTTTCAGGTGGCCTTGGTGTGGGGGCTGGGTGTCGCGATCGCCATTTACCTGACCGCAGGTCTGAGTGGCGCACATTTAAATCCAGCGGTGACGGTGGCCTTGGCGGTCTGGGAGGGATTTCCACCCAAACGCATTTTGCCTTATGTGCTGGCGCAAATGCTAGGGGCTTTTGTGGCTGCGGCAGTTCTATTTGTGATCTTTCAGACGCCCTTGATCGCCTATGAAACGGCACACCAAATTGTGCGAGGAGCCCCAGGGAGCGAGGCCACAGCCATGGTGTTTGGAGAGTTTTTCCCGAATCCTGGCGGGCTGCCTTTGACTGAAATCGATCGGCTGCGCATTTCTCACTTCGGCGCATTTATCGCAGAAGTGGTGGGCACGGCTGTTTTGCTTTTTGTGGTAGGTTACTTGTCAGATCAGAGAAGACGCAGCCTTCCCAGAGCCTGGGTCGCGGTGGCGATCGGGTTAACCCTGACCTTATTGATTTGCGTTTTTGGTCCGTTGACCATGGCTTGTTTCAATCCTGCCCGGGATCTAGCCCCTCGATTTTTCTCTGCCCTGGTGGGCTGGGGGAGTGTGCCTTTTACCGTCAATGGGGCGGGGTGGTTAACGGTTTATGTGCTTGCCCCACTCTGTGGAGGAATCCTTGGAGCGGGGGCCTACCGTCGATTCGACAAAAGGCACTTTTTAGAGGCACTGAAAAAGGATTAAAAGTTTCCTTTTCTTCGCTGGCACGCGCTATGCTTTGAGATGAAGGGACAACCAACCTAGCATGTCTATCCACGTCGCCCTCCGTCACGTCACACGGTACAAGTTTGACCGCCCGGTGAATCTTTCACCGCACATTGTCCGTTTGCGCCCCGCACCGCACTGTCGAACGCCGATCTTGGCTTACTCGCTAAAGATTAAGCCGGATACGCATTTTATCAATTGGCAGCAGGATCCCCAGAGTAACTACCTAGCGCGTTTGGTCTTTCCTGAGAAGGCAACGGAGCTTTGCGTGGAAGTGGATCTGGTGGCTGACATGGCGATCTATAACCCTTTTGACTTCTTTTTGGAGCCTGAGGCAGAGCGGGTGCCCTTTCGTTATGATCCCGTCTTGGCTCACGAATTAGAGCCCTACCACCGTAAACTACCTTTGACACCGCAAGTGGGGGCCTACCTGCGCGGTGTTCGCCAGCAAATGACGGCGGGGAAGGAGCCAATGCGGACGAATGACTTTCTGGTGATGCTTAACCAGATGTTGTGGAAGGATATCAACTACAACATCCGCATGGAACCCGGGGTGCAGACACCTGAGGAAACGCTGGATCTGGGCTGTGGTTCCTGCCGAGACAGTGCCTGGCTGATGGTTCAAATTTTGCGTCAGTTGGGCATGGCCGCACGGTTTGTCAGCGGCTATTTGATTCAGCTCAAAGCGGATGTGAAATCTCTGGACGGTCCTAGCGGGACAGAGGTGGATTTCACGGATCTTCACGCCTGGTGTGAAGTGTATCTGCCTGGAGCTGGTTGGGTCGGTTTGGACCCTACTTCCGGTTTGTTTGCTGGGGAAGGTCACATCCCACTGGCGGCAACGCCTGATCCTACCAGCGCGGCCCCTGTGGCGGGTTTGGTGGATAAATGTGAAGTTGAGTTTGACCATGAGATGAGCGTGACGCGCATCTTTGAGTCCGCTCGTGTCACGAAGCCCTACACGCCTGAGCAGTGGAAGGAAATCGAAGCTCTCGGCTACCAGATTGATGATGAATTGGTCGAAGGTGACGTGCGCCTAACCATGGGTGGCGAGCCTACCTTTGTGAGCATTGACGACATGGAGGGAGACGAATGGAATACGGGGGCGGTAGGTCCGACAAAGCGTCTTCTCTCTGGACAACTCATCAAGCGCCTGCGCAAGCAATTTGGCCCTGGTGGACTTTTGCATTACGGCATGGGTAAATGGTACCCTGGTGAGCAATTACCACGCTGGTCGTTAGGCTGTTATTGGCGTAAAGACGGGGTGCCTGTCTGGGCCGATGATTCCCTCATCGCGGATGAATCCCGGAGCTATGGTCACGATGAATCGGTGGCGCAGCGTTTTGGGGTGGCTTTGGCGACAGCGCTCGGTGTTAGCCCCAAGTGGCTGAAGCCCGGCTACGAAGACGCTTTCTATTACCTGTGGAAAGAGAAGCGCATGCCGGTGAACGTGGATCCGCTGAAGTCCAATCTGAAGGACGAGTATGAGCGCCAGCGCTTGGCTCGTATTTTTGAAGAGGGCATGGACAAGGTCGTGGGTTTTGCGCTGCCTCTGCAAAGGAACTTTGTGGGTGAAGAACTCAAGTGGCAGAGTGGTCCGTGGTACGTGCGGGATGATACCATGTATCTTATTCCAGGGGATTCTCCGATGGGCCTGCGTCTGCCGTTGGATTCCATTCCGTGGGTCAGTGCTGCGGATTTCCCGTGGATCTATCCGACGGATCCCACGAAAGATTGGCCTGAATTGCCACCGCGCCCTGAAAGCCGTCAACAAATGCTCAGTGGCATGGGTGATGCACTGCAAGACCTAACCAATGTACCGTCTAGTTATGGTGAAGGGGTCTATGCCGGGCAGGGGAAACCTGAGAGGCGTAAACTGGAAGCCTTGACGGATGAAGAGCGTGACAATCCGGCGGCTCGTTATCCTTCTTCCCAGGAGTCTGCTCCGTGGATCATTCGCACAGCCTTGTGCGTGGAAGCACGTGAAGGTCGTCTGCACGTCTTCATGCCGCCTGTTGAGGATGTGGAAGATTATTTGGATCTAGTGGCTGCTGTCGAAGATGTGGCCGCAACTCTGAAAATGCCACTGATCGTGGAGGGCACACCGCCTCCTTATGATCCGCGTCTGCAAGTGCTCAAGGTCACACCTGACCCAGGGGTGATCGAAGTCAATACTCACCCAGTCAAAACCTGGAACGAGTTGGTCAATACGACCAAGACCATCTATGACGAAGCCCGCCAAACCCGCTTGGGGACGGAGAAATTCATGGTGGATGGTCGCCACACGGGAACAGGGGGTGGGAACCACATCGTGGT
>JAOZVT010000211.1 GCA_025869455.1 Prosthecobacter sp. | reverse complement strand
CTGGTGAATTTTCGCCAGAATCGCTACTTCGGTGGGCGGAAGCTGGTGTCGAAACTGGGGGCAGATAGTGCGGCCTCTCTTACCGCTTACCAGAGCGCTCAGCGTTACCTGGATTTTCATGAAGTGAGGTTGGCAGATGATGCGAATTACGATGATGTGATGGCGGCGTTTGAAGAGCTGCGTGTGCATGAATTGCCGCCGCTGGATCGTGAACTGATTTTCATCAACGTGGCCGTGGCGGCTGCGCCTCTGTGGGGACTGCTGGGAACGGTGACGGGGATGCTTACCACCTTCGACGGTTTGTCCAAAGGTGGCGGTGGCGAAGGTACGATGAATGTGGTGGCGGGCGGGATATCCGAAGCCCTGATCACCACGGAGACGGGGCTGATGGTGGCCCTGCCAGGTTATTTTTTACACTATTTGTTAACAGGGAAACGCAGGAAATTTGAAGGCTTCATCGAACACTTGCAGAACGCCTGCGGGCAGCGCGTGCTGAAGGTGGCTAAACATGAGATGACCGCCAAAGACTGAGATTTATATGGCAAAATTTGGACAAAACTCTGAACCGGAAGATGAAGCAGCGATTGATATTTCGCCGCTCATTGACTGTATCTTCATTCTCCTCATTTTCTTCATTGTGACCACCACGTTTGTGGAGGAGACAGGAGTAGAAGTCGATAAACCCCAGGCGGCTTCTGCTACGGATTTAGAAAAGCAGAGCGTCATGATCGCGGTCACGTCCGAGGGGCAGATCGTCTATGGCGGTAAGGAAATTGGCATGACCGGGGTGCAGCCGACGGTTCGTCGCTTCGTCGAGAAGGATGAGACGACTCCTGTAATCATTCAGGTGGATGAAAAAGCACCTTCGGGACTTTTTGTGCGTGTCATTGATGAAGCCAAGCTGGGTGGAGCCGCCAAGGTTTCTGTGTCCACTAAGAAGTAATTTTTTTCATGTCATCAAAGGCTCTACCACCCTCTAAAACGACGAAGCGTAAAGGCACTGGCCGTTGGGTATTGGTGCAGCTTTTGTTCATGCTGTCGTATGGGGCGGGCCTAACCATCTTTGTTTTTGGGGTTATCCCATATCTCCAGATCGTCACAGGTGGGGCAAAGAAGGATCTGATGGTGCGCACGGTGAATGCCGTGGAGGCACCACCGCCGCCGGACTCGATCATGGACGAGCCTCCACCTCCGCCAGACAGCGAGGAAGAGCCACCACCTGACATGGCACCACCGCCTGACCTCGGCTCCACGTCGCTCGATATCGGCATGGTGGGTGGCACGGGCGCGGCCATGAATATGAATTTTGGCGGAGCCGCGATGCAGAATGCGATGGCCAACTTCAGCATGGGGGAAGCTGGCACCAAGCCACGTCCGGTCTATCAGGTGCAGCCCAAAATACCTGCCACCCTGCGCAATGCCGCTGGACGTGTGGAGGTGGAATTCACCGTGGATGCTCAGGGACGTGTGCAGAACCCACGCATCCTCAATAGTTTCAGTCCTTTGATCAATGAACCTGTCATCGCCGCCATCAAACAGTGGCGGTTTGAACCCGGTCAGCGCGGCGGTAAACGCGTGCCGACCAAGACCAAGATGCCCTTCAAGTTTGGCAACTAGCTCCCTTTTTTCTGTCTCATGAAA
>JAOZVT010000210.1 GCA_025869455.1 Prosthecobacter sp. | reverse complement strand
CACCAGAAGAGTCCGTTACGGTCTACAACATTACCCAGAGATTCCAGAACGATGAGTTCTGGCAAGGAGTATTCTTGTATCTCCCCACGTCCGGAGATGAGGATGTTCTTGAGGTTGGAACAACAGGGTGGATGAAGCCATCCAATGGATACAACTATCCGCTTCGAACGAAGTCTGGAGCTGCAATTCGATGCATCCTGGCCGAGAACGGTACAGAAGAAGCTTTTGAAGTGGTTACGCCTGAAGGGATCACCTATCGCCTCAACCATATGGCTAGCCGAATGGTTCCTGCCGTTACGAAAGCTGTGGATCCGGGAGGCTGCTGCATATCGGGGCCGATATATTTCGATCTTAGAAGACGCGAGTACTTTCTTCTGCCAACGCTGGCCAGTGATAGATTCGGAAATACCGTCACGTACTCGTGGAGTAGCACGGAACCTTGGCAGCTCACTCAGATCTCCAGCTCTGATGGGCGTGTTCTCGATGTTACGACCGTCACTGGACCTTCATCGCCGCGGATTACACAGGTGCGATCAGGAAGTTTGACGTGGAATTATGAGTACGCCACTGGAGGCCTTTCGAAGGTCATACTTCCCGATCAAACTTCTTGGGAGTTTACCCCCGGATTGACCACTAACAGTCTCGGGTCGGGGAGTACTCCGACAGAGAGGTCTCATTGTCTCAGTCCCGGCGATCCTACCTACGCAAGGTCAGGGACGATGAAGCATCCAAGCGGTGCGGTGGCAATATTCAGTATCGCGCCTACGCTCCACGGACGGTCCTGGTCAACCTACAATTGCGATACGGTCCAGGGAACAAGTGCTTTTGATCGATCTTCTGAGCAATTTCCAGCTAAATACTACTTATGGTCGCTTACCAAGAAGCAGATATCTGGAGCTGGGGTGCCAGCACCATATGTATGGACGTACACTTATGGCCCTGATAATGGTTGTTACGCGGGTAACGAACTAGCCAGCAGGAACTGCATAGAATCTTCGCTTACAACAAAATGGGTTGAGGTCAAGGATCCTGAAGGTGTGATCACACGTTATACCTTTGGAAACAGATTCTGGGTTGATGAAGGATACTTGCTGAATATCAGCAAGCCGGGTCAGAGCATCACCCAATCTTATGAGCTGAATGGGGCGGGTCCATATCCTCTTTATGCGGGCTGGAGCATACAGCCGGGTAAAGGCCTAGGCTATTTCGCGAGCAAGATGGTTCCTCTTCGGGAAAAGAAAATTGAGCAGGATGGAATGGTATTTTCATGGCGTGCCAATTCGTATGACGTGCAGGCCCGCCCAATAAGCATCACTCGGAGCAGCGGTCCGGCGCCGTAAGAATCCACAACGCACCAGGACTGTGATGGAGCCAGGATGGGTCGCCTCTGCTTTTGGCGTTGCAATGATAAAATCTTCCAAGGACAAATTTCGCTAAATGAGTCCAATAGAGATATCGATCTAGGTCGTGAAGATAATAAGTTGTATAAGAGTAGAAAATCCGCCAACTAGGTTAGAGATGGCTTGGGAGTAACAGAGCGCGGGCACTAGAAGCCCGCGTTTTTGTTGCGCGTCGCTGGCCGGTTCGACGTTGGGTTTGCCGGAGTGCCAGCAGAACTGGTCGAAGATGTGGCTCGTTTCGTGAG
>JAOZVT010000209.1 GCA_025869455.1 Prosthecobacter sp. | reverse complement strand
ACTCGCGGGCGGAGTCGGCTTCGCCCACGGATCAGGCATGCCAGCGCCAGAACGGGTAACATCAGATGCTACCACCTTCTTGCGATGCATGCTCAAATGAACACCGCATTTTTTGCAAAATGTAGATACGACCAGCTTCGGCTCATATTGAGCCGAACCACATGCCGGGCAGACCACCTCGATTTGATTCTTCGGTGGGCCTGGCCGGTCGCTTTTCGAGCCGAAAAGACTCCGAAACACTCGACAGTGAATTCTATATGAAGGTTATGCAGAAGCAGGGCGATTGCCACCCAGCGGCGCTGGCTTAGCAGGCTCTGGCTTGCGGCCCACCTTAGAAGCACCCATAAAGGTCGCGCCTTCTTCGATGGAAAGAGTACCAGCTTCGATATCACCCACCAGAATGGCATTGCTCTTCAGTTCGCAGCGTTCGACAACGGTGATGTTGCCTTCGACTTTACCAAAGATGATGACAGAACGGGTTTTGATCTCGCCCTTGATCAGAGCGTTTTCACCCACGGTCAGGCTGCCGTCAGAGTGGACTTCCCCTTCGATTTTCCCATCAATGATGAGGTCGTGGGAAAATTTGATGGAACCTTTAATTTCGACGTCGTTCGAAAGAACGTTTTTGCTGGAAGTCATGTTGTAAGAATTTGAAGCGCGTTGGGGTTGTGCAGCGGGAGTAGGCGCGGTGAAGCTGGGTCCACGATCAGCCGATGAGGCCGATGCGGGGGCCTCAGCGCGGCCTGATTCCTTTTGCCCTTCTGATGGTTGTCCGATAATTTGCCTGAGCATGGGATAGTAGTATAGTGGTCCTGTAACTTGAGTGTCAACGATCTGGTGAGTTTTTTTCAGTGACAGACTCGCCCCAACCAAGAAACCAGAACTGACAGGTTTTTTAATGTGCAAAAGGCATGCCAGTAAGCATGTGCATTTAAAAAGAAAGTTTTCATTCTAAATCCAGTCTCCCAGAGCGTCCCTAGGCCCTTCCGTGCGGATCGAAGTTAAGGCCCTCAAAATGACCCTGTTGACTCTTTTTTGCACAGATCGCGTCACTCGCATGCAGCCCCTAGCCCCACGTTCGTGACGGACATCCAGCCTAAAAGTCCGAAGGTTCCCGCATCAGACCACGCAGTTTTTCGCGATCCACCGGCTTCGGCTCAGGTTTCACTGCTGGTTTAGCCACAGGTTTCGGCGTCGGTTTGGCCACGGGGGCTTTGACCACCGGTGCCTCGGCAGGCTTCTTGACCGGAGCCTCGGCAGGCTTCTTGACCGGAGCCTCCGCAGCTTTCTTGATCGGTGCAGCTGCTGGCACCACGGGTGGTGGCGTTGCTTTGACGACCTTCTTCACCTCCGGCTTCGCAGAGGGTTTAGGGGCGGCTACCACTTTCGGCGCAGGCTCAGCCTTCATCTTCACGGGAGCCTCTTCAGGTTTGGGAGCACTCACGACAGACTTTGTCACCCCTGAAGAAATCTCACGGATGCTGTGCGGCCCTTCCACTTTCACCTGGGTACCATCAATCACGATCTTCGTTTCATCCGATTCACCAATGATCAAGCGACCGTCTTTTTTAACCACCGACTTGCCCAGAACCTCGGC
>JAOZVT010000208.1 GCA_025869455.1 Prosthecobacter sp. | reverse complement strand
CCGTCATCCCCGGGCGGGAATTCACGAGAATCGGCAATTGCTCGCGGTGATGATCCGAACGCCCCGGGGCAGCGGGTGTGGATCTGATCAACCCGCATCCCTCTCCCTATAGAGAAGAGAGACGCGGAGGACATCACTAGCAATTCAAAGCTGTGGCTTCAACTCGTCCATTATGCTTTTGGTTTCAACCAGCGCCTTTAAAATACACTGGTAGTGCTTGATCTCTTCAAAGGACAGCTCTCGTCCCCTTCTGTCCTTTAGCCATTTCTGCGCCGGCAGATAGCCGCCAAGAAAGTGTTCCCAAGTCGATTGAGGCACACCGACAAAATATTGAGATTCATTTATCCAAATTTTGTCGTCCTCGAACCACGCTTTTTCGACGAGAGCGTGACCTTTACCTACAAGAGGAAATGCGATTTTACCCAGTGCCGCTGTTTCGAGTAGATGAACCTTCCGAAGCCGCCGCCCTTTTTCGCTGATCTCCCAAAACGTCTTTGGGCTAGGCCAAGGGATCCGGGGAAAACCTCTTTTCAGGAACTCAGCATATTTCTCGCGATACGCGGGCGCATGAAAGATCCCGTACATATAGTCAAAGATATCTAGTTCCGACGGCTTCTTGCCACCGCCAGCCGAAACCAGCTTCACTATTTTCTTATGAACCTTGTCGTTGAAATTGATGCGTCGCGTTTTTTCTAAGTCGCCTTCCGGCGGATAGAGATAAAGCGGGAAGACGGCGGATTGGGTGGTCCGCTCTCCGCATTTCGTCTCGACCAGGTGCTTCGATACATAGAAGTGACTACAAGTTCCAGATTTCTCGCTTCTCGCCGTGACTAGCGCATAATTGTCCCCCCTCAACATGTGATCCATAGTCGATCTCGCCGTTGTCCAAACAACGCTTTCATCAAAAAGGATCTTTCGATTATCAAAGGGTCTGTAGCTGATTTCCTGAATCAACTTTTTTGGATCGTCGAACGACCTCATCCGACTTCTGGCTTTAGTTACATCCCACCCCTTTTTCAGGGCGATGCCAATCTTTTCACAGAACTCATCGTTTGGGAGCTTTTCGTCGCCCGAAAATGCGCGAGCTCGCTCCACAAGAACCTGGTCAGATTCAGCGATTGAGAAGTCATCGCGAGCGGTAATTACTCCAGATGAATAGACCGGCATGAGATCTGTGATTGAAAAATAATTGGACTCGTACTTCCCACTTTCAGCACCCGAGGGGTGAAATGTGTAATTAGGAGTAGATGGATCGCAATCCTTCCACTCAAAATCATCAATGCCGATCTCATGAAGTTTATCGTACTTGCTCTGCCTTGAACCCCAGAGCTCTGCGTAAAAGACACGTCCTGTTGAATTTGACTTTTTATTCTGAGTTCTATAGCCAAGGATGATGCTGACGCCCTGCTTGATATCGAAGACGTTTTTGTCCGTTATTCCGCCGGGAACGACTTCGCGAACCTCGGTGTTTCCATGAAGATCGATGATTCTGACTTCATCAAACGTCTGCGTAAGGTGTTGCCTCAGCCCCCTAAACGATTCACTCTTGAGATAACCATGACTAGTAATAAACGCAAGAATTCCGAATTTGTTCTTTCGGATCAATTTTTCCGAAAGAGCGATAAATTTGATATAGTCGTTGTTAAT
>JAOZVT010000207.1 GCA_025869455.1 Prosthecobacter sp. | reverse complement strand
GATTGCGATCACATTCCTAAGGTTTTGGGCGCGGGCGAAGTAATTGAAGCCGAAAATGAGCGCGTTCAAATCATGCACAACGGCGTCCGGGTTCTGTCTGATGGATATTACGGTCCGTGGATGACCGACATCATCAAGAGACTGAAAGGTCATCACGAACCTCAAGAGGAATTGGTGTATCACGAATTGATGAAACTACTTTCTCCTACGGCCAAAATGATAGAGATCGGTGGCTTCTGGTCTTATTATTCGCTCTGGTTCTTGTCTCTTAGTGCGGGTCGCAGCGCAATAGTGGTCGAGCCTGACCCTGAGAACCTCAAAGTCGGGAAGGCTAACGCGAATCTGAATAACGCTGCAATTGAGTTTGTGCAGGCGTCGGTCGGCCAAGACTTCGCCGAGAGCATTGAATTTGTAACAGAGACATCGGGACGCATCTCGATTCCGACCGTATCGTTGCCTTACTTGCTCGACAAATTTTCTATCGAGGTCTTGGACCTGCTTCATTGCGATGCACAGGGCGCCGAAACTGACGTCATCGCGTCGTCCCAGAAAATCTTTTCGGGCGGACGGGTGAAATTCTGTGTATTCTCGACGCATTCTCACCACATAACCGGGGATCCCCTTACTCATCAACGGTGTCTGCAGATGCTTCAAGATTTTGGCGCGCGCATTCTGATCGAGCATGACGTACATGAGAGTTTCAGTGGGGATGGATTAATAGCCGCCACCTTTGAGAGAACTCCCCTTAAATGGGAGACGCCCCAAATTAGCAGGAACCGATATTCGACAAGCTTGTTTCGCAACCCTCTCTTTGATCTCGCGCTTGAATTAGAGAGAGTGAATCAAAGAGCGCCCAACCAAAAGGAACCATAAAGAGACAGCACACCACCGGGAGGTCTCTGCTGTGTGCTACTTGTATGGAGCGGGACCCTAGCTTAACGTCCACGCTTTCAACGTAACTGAGATAGCCATGCTCACCGAGCTAAGTCGTTACTTCAAGGTCTTGCCTTCCAGCGGCAATCTCCCGCGCATGTCATCCGAGCAGATCAAGACGCGATTGGCAGAAGATGGACCTTCCCATTGGTATAATCGGATCGACGTTGTACCCGGCGAAAACATCTTTACCCAGCCGTTTCACATACCGTTCGATGGAGACGCCTTTTTTACATTTCTCGGCATTGGTCCGGATACTTTGCGTGGAAAGCGTGTTTTGGACATCGGCGCCTTTGATGGAGCTGTCTCGTTTTTTGCCGAGGATCGAGGTGCAGAAGTCGTCGCAATCGATATCCAGAGCCCTTCGACGAACGGGTTCTCAGTTGTCCATGAATGCCGACGTTCATCAGTCATCCACGTAACATGTTCGATCTACGACCTTCATCCTACGGCCTTCGGCAAGTTCGATCTGGTCGTATGCTCGGGCGTACATTACCATCTCAGGCACCCGCTTCTTGCGTTTGAACGAATCAATAGCGTGATGAAGACCGGAGCAACGTTGCTTGTTGTTGGCACAACAGGCGACTATTGGCTTCATACCAAAGAAAATTCTATGGAAGGTTTCGTGCCTCCAGATGAAATGGCCAAAATCCCCCTCTGTGGATTCTATCGCGACAAGTACATGGGCGACAGGTCAAACTGGTTCATTCCGAAC
>JAOZVT010000206.1 GCA_025869455.1 Prosthecobacter sp. | reverse complement strand
GATGTTGTGGGTGAGTTTTGCGCTGATGTCGGAGCCCTTTTCCATGTTTTTAATCACGGGCTTTGTCTGGAGTTTTACCCAGGCATTGAGAGAAAGGCGCATTGGTAGTTCGGTGGTGGCCGCTTTGTTTTTAGCTGGGTTGATCTTGACGCGTGTGTTCTTTGGGCACGTTTTGGTGGCGACTGCCTGCCTCAGCATCGGACTTCTGCTCATTAACGATTGGCGGCCTCAGTTGAAGCGTGCACTGCTGATTTTGGCAGGTGCCTTTGCGCTATGTGTCCCTTATTTAGGTTATACCTATGCTAAAACGGGAGAGGTGCTTTGCTGGTCCACGAACAGCGGTGAACTGCTGTATTGGATGACCAGTCACAAGGCTGGGGAAAATGGCCACTGGTATGGAGATGAAGATGTCCGCAGGCTTCCTGAGGTCTTTGCTGCTCACGGTGAATTCTATGAAAAGGTGCTGAAGCTGCCCATTCTGGAGCGTGAAGCGATGTTTAAAGAGGCTGCTCTGGCGAATTTTAAGGATGATCCGATGGCGGTGGCCTACAATTGGGCCTGCAATCTGGTGCGGTTGGCCTTTGGGTTTCCTCGCTCTCACCGAACCGAGGAACTGCGCCAGATCGTGCTCATCGCGGTGAATGGCCCGCTGATTATTATGGCCATGCTGGCAGGAGTCATCGGCGCGCGTTTCTGGAAAACCATGCCAGTAGAAATCTGGCTGGTCATGGGATTTGCGGCTTTTTACCTGGGTGGCGGATCTCTGGCCCCAGCCTTACCACGTTACTTTGTACTCATGGTTCCGCTGCTCTGGCTGGGGGTGGCTCAGGTTTTTAGCCGCCATCTGCGGGTGACGGTGGCAGATTGAAAAGATCAAATCGGCACTGGAATTGCCTGGAGACAGGGCTAGGTTGACGATTCACCGCCATTGACTTCAATCGTCAATGGTGCGCTCTTTCCAACCTCCCTATGCCCAGTAAGAAGCCCCACGTCTGCGACTCTGTCGAATCTGTCATCGCTGACATCCGTGCCGGACGCATGGTGATTGTGACTGATGATGAGGACCGTGAAAATGAGGGGGACCTCATCTGCGCGGCTGAAGCCATCACGCCAGAAATGGTCACCTTCATGGTACGTGAAGGTGGTGGCATGCTTTGTGTTCCTGTTTCGCTAGGCATTGCCCAGCAGCTTGGCCTGGAAAGCATGGTGCCGGAAAATAGGGAAGCCTTTCGCACGGATTTCACCGTTACCGTGGATGCCGCCCTGGGTATCACCACTGGCATCAGCTCCGCAGACAGAGCCCGCACGATCAATCTGCTGGCTGATTCTCAAAGCACCAAAGCGGATTTTGTGCAACCTGGACACATCAATCCCTTGGTCGCTAAGCCGGGTGGCGTGCTGCGCCGCGCTGGGCATACGGAAGCGGCTGTGGACCTGTGTCGTCTGGCAGGACTTCGTGAGGCTGGCGTTCTGATCGAAATCATGAACCCAAATGGCACGATGGCACGCATGCCGGACCTGCAGAAGTTCGCTAAAAAGCACAAACTGAAGATTTGCTCCATTGCGGATCTCATCGCTTACCGCCGCCGCAGTGAAAAGCTGGTGGAGAAAATCGAAGTCGTGGATATGCCTACCGACTTTGGTGTTTTTAAACTGCACCTCTATAAGAGCAGTTTGGATGGCGTGCATCATGTGGCCCTGGTCATGGGTGAAATCGACGCCAAGACACCGACGCTGGTGCGTGTGCATAGTGAGTGTCTCACGGGGGATATCTTTGCCTCCCGCCGCTGTGACTGTGGCAGTCAACTCCATGCTGCCATGCAGAAAGTGGCGGATGAAGGGCGTGGAATCATCATCTACATGCGTGGGCATGAAGGGCGTGGCATCGGGTTGCACGGAAAAATCATGGCCTACAAACTGCAGGAGCAGGGGCTGGATACCGTAGAAGCGAATCTAAAGCTCGGCTTTGCCATGGACCTGCGGGACTACGGCATCGGTGCCCAAATCATCTCCGATCTAGGCGTGCGAAAAATCCGCTTGATGACCAACAATCCCCGCAAAGTCGTCGGGCTGGAAGGCCATAAGCTGGAAATCGTCGAGCAAGTGCCCGTCATTTCGGAACCCAATCCGCATAACCAAAAGTATCTCGAAACCAAAAAGAAAAAGTTAGGTCATAAGCTCTAGTTCGTGCTTTTCCCTCAACTGAGCACATTCATTTCCCATGTCTCAATACGGTCCCAGTCGTCCAAATCCCATTCAGGATCGCGTCTCTATCGCGATCGTGGCCAGTCTGTATAACAATCAATTCGTTCAAGGTCTGCTTGATGCAGGGCGTGAGGAATTGGAGGAGCTTGCCCCCAATGCCACCATCACGGTCTATCGTGTACCAGGGGCTTTTGAGATCCCCGTTTGCGCGGAGTTGGTCATTAAGAATACAAAGCCGGATGCCGTGATCGCCTTTGGCGTGATCATTCGCGGTTCCACCGAGCATGCAGATCTTGTGGGTGCATCTGTCACAGATGCCCTTCAGCAAATGGCGGTGCGTCATACGACGCCTGTGATTCATGAAGTACTTTTGGTTAGCTCAGAGGAGCAGGCGGAGGAGCGTTGTTTGGGCGTAAAGATCAATCGTGGAACGGAAGCCGCCCAAGTGGCTGTGAATATGATGGCGCTGTTTCGTAAAATGCGTGCCAGCTTTGCCGGTCAACCTGAACTGGAGACCGCCTAACCCCATGGGAAAACGCCGCGAAGGCCGCGAGGCCGCTGTCCAATTTCTCTTTGCTCATGATCTCCATGGGGAACATACCCCTGAGGAGCAGGAGGCCTTTTGGACTGTACACAATGCTAAGAATTCCGTCCGCACTTATGCCGAATCTTTGATTCAAGGCGTGGTCGCCCATACTGCTGAAATTGATGCTTTAATTGAGCCTGTGTTGGAAAACTTCCGCATGCAGCGTTTGGCCGTTGTGGATCTAAACGTGCTACGCATGGCTGTGTATGAACTGGTGTATGTGCCAGAGGTTCCTGCACCTGTTGTGATCAATGAAGCCATTGAAATTGCCAAAGTGCTAGGGGCAGGGGAGTCGGGGGCATTTGTCAACGGCATCCTCCATAAAATTGCCCTGAAAGTACGCCCCAAATCGAACCTCTAGTTTACCTCAAGTCCTTTCCAGCTTAGCAAACTTGGCGCATGAACGGCGGCAAAAGTACATCGAAGGGTGTCCTGTGGGCTGGAAATGACCAAAGTTCTCTAAATCTTGCGAAAGGTTGCCCGCAAAATACAAAAGAACTTGTTGATATGCAGACAACCGCTTTGATAGCATGCCAATTCCCCCACTCATAAACCCCCAGGAACTAAGGAGAACCAAACTGTGAAATTTAAGTGCCCGTCTTGTGACATGCAGTTGAAGGCTGAGCCAGAAATGGCTGGTAAAGTCGTCCGCTGCCCCGGTTGCAACAGCAAGCTTTCCATCCCTGCCAACATTGGCGGCCTGCCCCCGCCATCTGGATTGCCTGCTCCTAGTGGGGTAAACCCACCTGCTGAAGGTGAATCTGCTGGCTATGAAACTCCTGAAGAAGGGGCAGAACAGCAGCAGACCTACTATGAACAGCAGCAGCAAGCCCGCGGAGGTTGGGAAGAGGCTGATCCTGCAAACCCAAGCATCGTTGTGGCGCTCGGCATTGCCATTGTCACCACCTTGGCTTGGTATGGCATTCTCTTCCCGTTTGGCGTGGGTGAGAAAGGCGCAGCACCTGTGAACACCATGGATTACATCCATGACCTTTTCTATGAGCGTACCTGGGTGAACTATGTGGAGAGCTTCTTCTTCTTCGTGGCCATGAGCATCTTGTGGCTGAAGATGAAAAAACTTCGCCATCAGAAGGATGCGATGTTCTTGGATGTGCTGCCGAGCGACATCAGTCAGGAAGTGAACGCCCAGAATGTGGGGCAGTTTGTCGATCACCTTTATGGTCTGCCTGCTCGTCTGCGTGATAGCATGATGGTCAACCGCATTCGTAAAGCTCTGGAGTTGTTTGAAGTGCGCCAGAATAACGGTGAGGTCAGCGGCATGATGGATGCCCAGAGTAACATTGATAGTGCCCGTATCGGCGGTAGTTACTCCCTGGTGAAAGTGTTTCTGTGGGCCATCCCGATTCTGGGATTCATCGGTACGGTGTTGGGTCTCTCCCAAGCCATCGGTAGCATGGACCTCAAAAATGTCTCAGACATGGATAAAATCATGGCTTCCATTGGCAATGTGACCAGTGGTCTGGGAACCGCGTTTGATACGACTCTCCTGGGTCTTGTCTTGGCCATGTTCTTGAATTTTCCCATGAACACCTTGGCTAAGGCTGAGGATGATAACCTCAACAACATCGACGCTTTCTGCAATGAAATCGTCATGCCTCGTCTCAATGACGGTGGCGGTGTGGCTGGTGGTGACACCAATGGCCTGATGGATGTGCTGGTGAAAGCCGTGGCCAATGCCCAAAAAGAGTTCCTGGTGGATCTCAATGCTCTGTCTGCGAGGATCAGTGAACAGGCGGCGAATTTGGACAAACGAGCGACGGCTCACCAAGAGCGCGTGGACGCTGAGTTCACCATGACTCTTAACCGCATGCGTGAAGATCTCACGGCTGCTGTTAAAGACAGCGTGAAGACAACGACTGAATACACCCGCTCTTTGGCGACTGGCATTCAGGGGCTGAACAATGTACTGACAGAGCTTGGCGGCAAGCAGGTCATTGTTCACCAAGTGAAGAAAAAAGGCTGGTTCAGCCGCGACTAATCATTCGTATCCTTTCTATCCCATTCTGCTATGGCCCAGCGACGTGAGTCATCCGGCGAAGAGGTCTCACTTTTCCCCTTCTTGAGTATTCTGGCGTGCCTTATCGGCGCGCTGGTCCTCATCATCGTTGTCCTCGTCGTTGCCCAAGCTGGCAAGGCCGAGGGCCGCACCCCTGATGAAATCCGCATGGCGCAGGATTTTCAGAAGATGAAGAAGGAGATCGAAGAGCGTAAAAAGCTCGACGTGGTCCTCAAAGAAAAGCTCGCGGAGCTAGAGAAACTGCAAAAAGACGTGGAAGAGCGTGAGCAACGCTACGTCAAGCTGCGCAAGATTCTGGATTCCTCCAAAGAGGTGCAGGAGCAGAATAAGGAGATCAGTGAGAAACTGAAAAAAGAGTTGGATGACCTTTTGACGGAAGTGGATGGCATCCAGCGTCAGCAGAAACTGACCAAGGAAGAGATCGAAAAATTGAAGGAAGAAATCAAAAAGCGCCAAATCTCACCGGATAAAAAAGTGCCACCCGTGGTGGTGCAGCCTTCTGGTTCTGGGATGTCGGATACGACCAAGGTGTACTTCGTGGAATGCAGTTCAGGCTCACTCAAAGTCTTGGGAGCTTGGGGTGAAGATTATCGCCTCAGTGCACAGGCCAGCACGGTCGTGGCGGATGTGGCCTATAACCACTTTCTCTCTGAGGTGGCTAAGAACAAAGATTCGCTGATCCTCTTCCTGATTCGTGATGATGGACAGTCCGCTTACAACACAGGAGCTGGGCGTGCGGAAAGCAGTTACGGTATTCGTACCGGTAAGCTACCCATTCCAGGGCGTGGTCAGTTGGACCTCGCCATGTTTGATAAATATCGTGGAAAAGTTTCTGCACCTGTTCCGGGCGAAACCGTTCCTGAACCACCTGTTAAGCCTTAACCCCCAACTTCCTCAATCCTATGGCTAAAAGAAGATCTGATGGTGGTGGTGAGCTCAATCTCGACTCCCTGATGGACGCGGTCACGAACGTGGTCGGCGTGCTCATGATCGTGTTGGTGATGATGGCGCTGAATACGGCGCAAACGGTACAGAAAATCCTTTCCGATCTTCCTCCCGTCACCAAGGAAGAGCATGAACAGATGCAGCAGCAGCTTAAAGACTTGCCGCCGCCTCCTGCGGATCCTAAAAAAATCGAAGAAGACAAAGAAAAGGCTGAGCAGGACTTGAAGAAGGCCATTGATCAGCTGAAGACCGTGGACACTTCCGAGTTGGCTGACGTAATATACTTGGACTTGGAAAGCTTCCGCAAGAAGTTGGATGAAGCCAAGCAGTTGCGTGAAAAGGAAAAGGAAGAAGTGGATAAATTGCTGACGGAAGTGGAGCGTCTGAAAGCGCTGCTGGATGAGACGCCGATCTACCAGCCACCACCGCCGACCTACGTTCGCCTGCCTAACCCACGGCCTTACCCTGAGAAACCGAATGAAACCCGAATTCTTGTGGCCAAGCAAGGTGTGCTGACCCTTAATGAGGCGGAATTTATCAAGCCCATCATTGAAGGCTTGGAAAAAGTAAAAACCCAGTTGGAGTATAAGGAAGCTAAGATTGATCCGTTTCTTCCAATGCTGACCAAAATTTTTGGTACGGCTCCGGCTGCGCAGAAGGCCTGGTCAGAAATCGCCCCCTTGGTGAATTCCTTCCAGATGGATCAGGTGGCAGATGCTTACGTCGCGTTGAATGCGGCAGGGTTGCAACCGAACAAATCTATCTTGGCTTCTCTGGGGGACATCTCCATCGCTATCCGCTCCACTTTGCCGAAAGTGGCAGAAGCCGTCATTGCCGCGACGAAAGGAGATTTGGCCAAATGGCTGGCTCTGGACCCTTCCAAAGACCCCCTTAAACCGACCCTCAAGGCCGTTTTAGCAGGAGGAAAAATCTCCTTCAGTTATGGTTCCAAGACAGAAGAAGTCAAAGCTGGGGCCAAGGAAGTTTACAGTTACTTCATCAAGGACCTTGCAGGTCTGGATGGTGTCAAGAATCGCAGTCGCAGCAAAGTGATCTATGACGCTTTCAAAATCAAAGCCATTCTTGAGCGTGCAGCGGCTAGCCCGACGCTGAGTGGTGCCTATGTCATCACACCCACCATCAAACCTGGAAGTACGCTGGTTCAGTTGGTGCTGAATCCACGTGCAGGGGGCGGCGAAACACTGGATCAAATGCGTAACGAAGGCTCCGCTTATCAACGTCTGATGCGTCAGATCAAGGCTGATCCAAACGGAGTGGCTGTTTTCCAAGTGAAGTCAGATGCTTTTGATACTTACTTGGAAGCACGGAAAATTGCCGATGACGCGGGCACGCCTGCGACTTGGGGATTTTTGTCCACATTGGATCTCAACATCAATGTCAATGGCTACGAAGTGCAACGCTTTACCAAGCCAACACCACCTGCGCCGAAAAAACCTGGTGAAGCCGATCCTGTCACCATTGCGGCTCCAGTCAAAAAACTGGACTGAAGAATCTTGAAGTTCCCACTAGCTTCCTAGTTGGAGGCTTGAATTTTTTTTGCAATCCTTGATCCAAAATAACCCTGAAATTGGCCTTTAATCATCGCCTTGGCAGAGATTCATCATCAGACGGAAGGTTTCTCCATTTGACGTTCTCTAAGGCGCGGGCTAAAAAGCCCGAACATTCCGCGCTCACGCGGGTCTAAACTGACTCTATGCATTCTGTCCTTCCTTTGTTTCGTCTTTCTGTGGCCCTGAGTTTCCTTGCTATGGCAGGTTCTTCTTGGGCTGGCCAACTCCCACTGGATCACCCATGCGCAGCCATGGTGAAAAAGTATCTGGAGAGCGTCGTCGCCCAGGATTGGAAAACCGCCTCGGTCATGCTCCTGCCTAGTTCCCTGGAACGGAAGCAGAAAGAAACCATCGCCATCATCAAAACCGCCCCTACGATGACCGAAGAGGCACAAATGCTCGAGCGTTTTGGAGTGAAAGAAATTCGTGACTTGGAAGTGCTGACTCCTCAGGAGTTTTACATCACAGACCGCACCGCTTGGCATAAGCGTGTCAACGCGGCCCCTGAAGTCACCAAGAAGAAGCAGGACACCCTCAAAGTGGATGTGCTGGGCTTGGTCGAAGAAAAGGACAAGAACTACGTGCACGCCACGGTTCGCACTTCCCAGGAAACATTGACTGACCGCATCGAAGAACTCTTCCTCATCTCCTTTGTCAAAGAAGGTGATAAGTGGCTGATCTGGCCTGAAATGAAGGATCGTCCGATCATCACTCCTCTGGATGGTGATAAGAAAGAAGATGCGAAGAAGGAGAAGTAAGGTCTGCCTTTGTTTAGCTGGAGTCGGCAGTGTTTTGTGAGGATTTCTAATCCACTGCAAACGACAGCCGCTCCTCGCTAACAACTGCCCTCTTCCTTTCATGCTTCAAGATACCATCGCCGCCATTTCCACCGCGCTGGGGGAGGCGGCGATTAGCGTTGTTAGGGTCTCTGGCCCGCAGGCACTAGCCGTTGCCGAGCGTGTTTTCCGAACTGGGAAACCGTTATCAGAGTTAAAAGCTCGCCAAGCCTACTTGGTCAGTGCCTTGGATTCCGAGGGTGGCACCCTAGATCAAGGACTCTTCCTGCTCTTTCGTGGACCTGCTAGCTACACGGGAGAAGACGTCATCGAATTCCACGGTCATGGTGGTTTGCTGGTAACTCAAAAACTGCTGGAGTCTCTCCTCAGCGCTGGAGCGCGCTCGGCCGAACCGGGAGAATTTACTCAGCGGGCCTTCCTCAATGGGAAGATGGACCTGACTCAGGCGGAGGCAGTCATGGATCTCATTCATGCGCAGAGCACCCTGGCTCTCAAAGCGGCGCATGAGCAGTTGGGCGGTGCCATCGGCAAGGAAGCCGCAGCTCTGCGGGAGGAATTGCTCCCAGTCCTGGCCCATGTGGAGGCCTACATTGATTTTCCAGAGGAGGATATCTCTCCTGATACAGGAGCCACTCTTGTGGCAAAGATGGACCTAGTGCTTGAGCGCACTCGCCGCTTGATTGATACCAGCGAGCAGGGGCGCATTCTGCGCCATGGTGCACGCACGGTCATTTGCGGTGAACCGAATGTGGGGAAGTCCAGCTTGCTGAACCTTTTGTTAGGCTTCGAGCGGGCTATCGTCAGCCCCACGGCAGGAACTACGCGCGATACCATTGAAGAAATCATTCAAGTCCACGGCATCCCCCTTCGTTTGGTGGATACAGCAGGTCTGCGCGCCAGTTTGGATGATATCGAGCGTGTGGGCATTGAACGCACCCAACGTGAAGTCGAACGTGCTGACCTCATCCTAGAGGTCGTGGATGGAAGTCTGCCGCCTGCAGACTCGCAGCGCGTGATTCTTCCACCGGAAGCGGAATCCCGACGCATCCTCATTTTAAACAAAGCGGATCAGGGCGTCCACCCAGATTGGCCAGAAGGGGTGGCTCTCTCTTGCCTGAACAATACCGGAGTCGAAATGCTACGTGATGCCATTCGCACGGTCATCATGCGTGTCGGCAGCTTGCAGGCAGATCATCCCATCGCCATCAATGCCCGCCACAAAACCTGCTTTGAACGCATCGTGCTTCAGGTGCAGGCAGCCCGCGCAGCGCTTTTGGAAGGAACGGCTCCAGAATACGTCGCCCTAGACTTGCGCGAAGCTTTGCAATCGCTTGGCGAAGTCGTCGGGGTCGTGGATGTGGAGCAGATCCTGGATGTCATTTTCTCCTCCTTCTGCATCGGGAAGTAGGAGAAGCGACCTTGCGATTGGCTTAGCGCCGTGCTTCAAAGGCATCGTAATAACCACGCTCAAAACTGCGGCGATAACGTGGATCATAACGCCCCACATGGGCTCCTGCATCGGCTTGGCGTCCGGCCACACGATCTCTCAGGCCATATTCATAACCCTGGCTGTAGTTCGGATCATTTTGTGATTGGGGAGAAGGCTCTGGGGCCTGATAGCCAGGATAGCTAGGTGCTCCATTGTAATCAGGAAGCCGAGATGGCGCAGAGGAACGGTAAGCCTGCTGGTAGCCGTCATTGTAGGCACTGAGTTGGGCAGGAGTGTAGTTGTAGCGGTTCCGTTGGTTGCTCTGCGGTATGCCGGTGCTGGCATCACTGCGACCATCCTGCTGACCACGATCATAGGCCTGCTGAACCATAGCCCGGTCCTGCTCCCGCATGTCGGTGCGATACTGTTCCCGGCCATCCGTGTAGGGCGCTGGTGAACTTGGCCCAAAAGGCGACATCGGATTGCCATAGGGATCGACACATTGGGTGAGCAACAAAGGCAGGCAGCAGAAGAGCAGGGGACGCATGCCTTAGACTAATGCAGGGCGGAAAAATCTGCGAGAGTTTTGCCTCATGAAATTTGGCTTAATTCTTCAAACCTAGCCAAGATTCCTGCATTTCGCATGTACGGTGATTTGACTTAGCTGGCAGGCATCACTCGACTGGACAAATCCTTCTCATTCACACCTTATGAAGGTTATAAAGCTATGGGACTGAATCTTTGCATCATCGCGGTGGCTCTGCTGCTGGCTGGTTATTTGGCATTTTCTCGTCGTCTGTCTGGTTCAACAACCTGGAAGGCAACCTTGGTGCCGCTGGCCTCGATCATGGGCAGTGGTTTTTTGGTGAGCGCGCCGCTTCTGGGAGGACTGGTGGGAAATTTAGCGGTGGTGTGCATGGCTGTGCTTTTGGTTTTGGCTTACGGCCTGGGAAGCGTCATGCGCTTTAACATCCAGCACTTTGAGCCGATGGCTAATAAGCGCGGCACTCCGCAGGAACTGGCCTTCCTCTCACGGATCGTGTTGGCGGGAGCTTACTTTATCTCGGTGACTTATTACCTGCAGCTTCTCGCGGCATTTTTACTGAGTTCGATTCACCTGGAGAATCCGTTTGTCGCGAATTGCATCACAACCGGGTTACTGGTGACGATTGGCTTCGTCGGCATGTGGAAGGGGTTGAGCATGCTGGAAGGATTGGAAAAATACGCGGTGGCGCTGAATCTGCGGATGATCGGCGCGTTGCTGTTTGGCCTAGTGGTTTATAATGTGTCGCTGGCAGTCGGTGGGACGTGGCATGTGCCTGAGATGAAGGCGGTGATCCATTCCCATGAGCTGCGGGTCATCCTGGGCTTGCTGATTGTGGTGCAGGGGTTTGAGACTTCGCGTTATCTAGGGGATGAACACCCAGCGGAAGAACGCATCAAAACCATGCGCTATGCGCAGTGGACATCCAGCGTGATCTATGTGGTTTTCATTGCGCTAGCCACGGTGCTTTTTCAGGCAGATATGGGGGCAGATGTCACGGCGATTATCCATATGGTTAGGCCGGTGGCCTCGGTCTTGCCGATATGCTTAACGATTGCGGCGATAGGTAGCCAGTTCAGCGCAGCGGTGGCAGACAATGAGGGGGCGGGGGGACTCATAGAAGAGATCACCCACAGGAAGGTGTCTGTTCGTTATGCGTATTTGCTGATCCTGCTGGTTACAGTGGCACTGACTTGGGGAACGAATGTGAATTCGATCATTGCCTATGCATCACGGGCCTTTGCTTTTTACTATCTCTTGCAGTGTCTGATTGCCGTTTTGATTTTGAAGGCGCAGGGCGAAGCGCGGACCAAGCTGGTGGTCTTTGCCTTGTTAGCGGTGCTCTGTTTGGGCGTGTTCTTGTTCGGCGCGTCTTCGGAGTAGTCTTCTATGACACAGAGGTGATTTGAGCTCCCGATTCTTCCCGAGCGTGCGCGTTATTTTTGCGGAAACGCAGGCTCCATTTTTCCATGTATATGTAGAACACAGGAGTGATGTAGAGCGTCAGCAATTGGGATAGCAAAAGCCCGCCAACCACTGCGAGGCCCAATGGGCGGCGTGCTTCAGCTCCGGCACCTAGACCTAGAGCGATGGGCATCGCCCCCATGATGGCGGCGAAGGTGGTCATCATGATGGGACGGAAGCGGACCAAACAGGCTTCATAGATGGCCTCAGATGGGGAGGTGCCCTGACGACGTTCGGTTTCCAGCGCGAAGTCGATCATCATGATGGCATTCTTTTTCACAATGCCGATCAGCATGAGCACACCGACAAAACCATACAGATTGAGCTCATAACCAAAGAGCCAGAGGGTGAGCAACGCGCCGACACCAGCGGAGGGCAGCCCTGAGAGAATGGTCAGGGGATGGATAAAGCTCTCATACAAAATGCCGAGTACCAGATAGATAACGACGACGGCCATGATGAGGAGCAGGCCGAGTCCATTCAGGGACGCCTGGAATGCCTGAGCTTCCCCTTGGAAGGCGGTACTAATGCCTGCGGGCAATTGTTTTTCGACCACAGCATTGATGGCATTCACCGCTTGCCCAAGGGAGATGCCGGGCTTGGTGGCAAAGCTAATGGTCACGCTGGGTAACTGACCGGAGTGAGTGATGGTCAGAGGACCGACGGTGCGGGTGATCTTGGCAACACTGGCCAGAGGGACGAGCTCGCCCGTGTTGCTGCGGATGTATAAAAGGCCTAGCGATTCGATGTCTGCGCGATACTGGGGATCTACTTCCAGGATAACATAATATTGGTTAGTCGGCGTGTAGATGGCGGAGATCTGCCTGGAGCCGTAGGCATTGTAGAGCGCGTTTTCAATCTGGGTGGCGGTCAGTCCTAGCGAGGAGGCTTTGTTACGATCTACCTTCACAAAAACCTGTGGACTGGTGATGAGCAGGTCACTGGTGACATCCGCAAGCTCGGGCAACGCGCTCATGGTGGCTTCGATTTTTGGAGCCACTTCAAAGAGCTGCTCCAGATCCACTCCCGCCAAGGTGAACTGATAAGGACTCTTTGTGCTGCGCCCGCCAATGCGAATGGTGGCGGGGACTTGAGGGAAGGCGCGGATGCCTGGAATGGCCGCCAGTTGAGGCCGCAGTTGATCGACAATCTCCTGAGCACCTGGGCGCTCACTGCGTGGTTTTAGGCTGACAAACATGCGTCCACTGTTGGCCGTGGAGCTGGATCCGCTGGAGCCAACGCTGGAGCTGTAAGTGGCAATGTAGGGATTATTAGCCAGGACAGCGGCTACCGCTTGCTGATGCCGCACCATGGTTTCAAAGGAAGCATCTTGCGCCCCTTCGGTGATGACTTGGATCTGGCCTGTGTCCTCGGTGGGAATGAAGCCTTTGGGCAAATGCATGAATAGCCAGGCGGTGCCGACCACAGTGGCTAAAGTCACGACCATCATCCCAGGTTGATGACGCAGAGTGAACTTCAGCGTGACATCATAGAGATGCAATAAGCCTTCAAAAAAACGTTCGGTGATCTGGTAAAAGCCGCCATGCTTTTCATTCGCCTGATGAGGTTTCAGAAACTGGCTGCACAACATGGGGGTGAGCGTGAGCGAGATG
Organism: Prosthecobacter sp.; assembly: GCA_025869455.1. Taxonomy (GTDB): domain Bacteria; phylum Verrucomicrobiota; class Verrucomicrobiia; order Verrucomicrobiales; family Verrucomicrobiaceae; genus Prosthecobacter. The sequence continues at coordinate 3,592 of JAOZVT010000206.1, read as the reverse complement.
AACCCTGAGACCAGAATGGCCACGCCAATGGTCACCGCAAACTCATTGAGCAGTCGCCCCAAGATGCCGCCCATGAAGAGCACGGGTAAAAAAACGGCCGTGAGAGAAAGCGTCATGGAGATAACGGTGAAGGTGATCTCGCGCGAGCCTTTGAGCGCGGCAGTCCAGACGGACTCGCCCTTTTCAATATGCCTAACAATGTTTTCCAAAACGACGATGGCATCATCCACGATGAACCCCACACTCAGGGTCAGTGCCATCAGAGAGATGTTATTCATGCTGAAACCCAGCATGTGCATCACGGCAAAGGTGCCGACGATGGAAAGGGGAATGGCGATGCTGGGGATGAGTGTAGCGCGGAGATTCCGCAGGAACATGAAGATGACGGCGATCACCAGTACGATGGTCAGGATCAAGGTCAGTTGCACATCGTGGACGGATTCCCGAATGGCATTGGAGCGATCAATCAGAATGCTCAATTCCATCGCGGCAGGCATCTGGGCATTCACGGAAGGCAGCAGTTCACGGATGGCCTTCACCACAGCGACGGTGTTAGCGCCAGGTTGGCGTTGCACCGCTAATAAGATGGATCGGGCTCCATCGCTGTTCCAGTTGGCGATCTGATTGTCCTCCACGCTGTCAATGACTTTGGCCACCTGCTCTAGCCTCACCGGGGCACCGTCTCGATAGGCGACAATGAGCGGACGGAAGGCCTCGGCAGTGGAAAGTTTGCCGCTGGATTGCACGGTGAAATTCTGGTCGGCCCCTTGAAGTACCCCGGCGGGGATATTGCTGTTTCCTGCGGCAATGGCATTGCGCACTTCATCCAGGCTGATGCCACGGGCGGCTAGCTTGAGAGGATCTGCCTGCACGCGGACAGCAAATTTTTGCGAGCCGAAAACGCGCACTTGGGCGACGCCTTCGATCATGCTGATGCGCTGGCCTAACGCTGTCTGCGCATACTCATCCACCGTGGAAATAGGAAGGGTGGCAGAGCCAAGTTGCAGGATGAGAATGGGAAAGTCTGCCGGATTGACCTTGCGGAAGTACGGTGGGCTGGGCATTTCATCCGGCAGATAACGCTGAGCCGAGGCAATGGCAGACTGCACGTCAAGTGAGGCTCCATCAATGCTGCGATCCAGGCTGAATTGAATGGTGACGTTCGTCGAGCCCAGGGCGCTGGTGCTGGACATGGAGTCGATGCCAGCAATGGTGGAAAACTGTTTTTCTAAAGGTGTGGCGACTGAGGCCGCCATGGTTTCTGGACTGGCTCCAGGCAGGCTGGCCGTGACTGAAATGGTGGGGAAGTCCACATTTGGCAGGTCATTGACGGGCAGCTTGTTATAAGCCAACAGGCCAAAGGCAAAAATGCCCGCCATGATGAGTGTGGTCATCACGGGCCGTTGGATGCAGCGTTCGGGGGTCATGAGAAAATCAGGAGGCGGGGGCGGGCGAAGAAGTGGGGGACAATGAAGGCGGCTTTAGACTCACGCTTTGGGTGGACTGGACTGCGCCACATCTTCTTCGCTGACCGAACCGACAGGAGGTTTGATTTCCACCTTGCTGCCTGAGACGAGCCGCAATTGACCATCGATGACCACTTGCTCTCCTGGCTTCAGTCCTTTGCGGATGATGGCCAAAGAACCCACCGTTCGTTTAAGCTCCACCGCTCGGAGCTCCACCGTATGGTCGTCTTTAATGACAAAGACATACTGCCCATTTTGCCCAGTCTGAATGGCTGGGGCAGGGATCACAATGGCATTGGGTTCAGAGGTCAAAGTAAGGGCGATTTCGCCATACTGACCTGGCCATAAAATGAGATCTTCATTGGCCATCGTGGCTTTGACTTCCAGGGTGCCCGTAGCGGTCTTGATGGCGTTATCCACGAAGGAGAGCGCCCCTGTGATTTCTCTGGCGACGATGCCGCTGGGTTTGATGCTCACCTTGAGTTCCCCCTTGCTCATGTAGTGCTGAATGTCGGTGAAGTTTTGCTCAGGGACTGAAAAGATGACTTCAATGGGGCGGAGTTGGTTCACCACGACAAGGTCAGATTCATCCGCCTTGATCACATTCCCAGCATCCACCGCTCGGCGTCCAGCGCGGCCTGAGATGGGGGAGCGCACGGTGCAGTAGCTGAGTTGCAGTTCGGCTTCTTTTACCGATGCTGCTGCAGCTTCGGTGTTGGAGGCAGCGGCATCGGCGGTACTTTTGAGGTTGTCCACTTCTTCGCGAGAGACTCCGCCACTGGTGACGAGGTTGGTGTAGCGGTCCGCTTGTTTTTTGGCGATGTCAGCCTGGGTCTTGGCTTGGGCTAAACGCGCCTTGGCTTGAGCAAGCACGACTTCAAACGGAGCCGGATCAATCTCTACCAGGATATCACCTGCCTTCACATCTTGGCCTTCTTGAAACAGTACTTTGGCGATCTGACCTGTGACGCGTGGTTTGACCGCGACCGTGGACTTAGCCCGGACCGTTCCTTGAGAGATGAGCTGAACAGGGACCTCCTTTTGCTCCACGTTGGCTGCCACGACGGGGACGGCTACCGCCTTCTTGCCACCCGAGGGGGCATTGGCTTCTTTCGATGGGGAGCAGGCGCTTAGGCCGACTGCTAAGCTAAGGATGAAAAGTGAAAAATGGGGGGGACGCATGAGTCGAGGGGGGGGACGGACAAGATATAAAGCCATCAAACAGGCATTTCTGGCGAAATACCGCACAGCAGATGGGGATTGGACTCTATTTAACCATACGCATTCGCTTTCAACGCGGTTCGCATGGATTTAGAAGCCAAGTGGCCCGTGGGTTACCTCATCCCACTCGATGGATCACATGCTTGAAAGCACTGCCTGCGCCATCGGGATGCAGCAGAAATTCTGTTTTGGCGTCGTTGGGCAGTTTCTTCACCTGACTGCGGATGAAGTCTTCCTGGGTGCCGTAGCCGATCTCCTGCCAGCCCTGCTCAGTGGCCCAGGCGCGGTAGTCGCTGAAATTTACATCCACCGTGATGTCCTGACGTCCGGGGTTGAGGTACACATCCACACCTTCCAGGCGCTGCTGATGCAAATAGGCACGCAAGCTGCCAGCGGGGCGGCGATGATACAGGGCAGGGAAGGTATCGCCATAATCCACCGTCAGCATGGCACCGTCTTTCCAGGCAGGCCCCCAGTGTTGCAGCCAATCCCGCACGGTGGCGTGAAGTTCGATGCGTTGACGAGCTTGTTTGTTAGGCCAAACTTGCAGTGCCTGGAAAGGAGCGCGTGTGGATTCGTCCCAATCCAAGGGCTTCCATAGTTCACGTCCTTGAGGCGTGATGTGTACCTCATGCCAGATGTCTTCATGCCATTGCAGCAGGGTAGCTGGAAAGGCATCTAGCAATTCATTGTGATAGATAAAAGACTCTCCGTTACAGCCTTCCAGCGCAGCTTTTAAGTCTTGATGCCAAGTGATGCCTGTACCTAAAAGCTCCCGCTGGCGTTGCTGCAAAACAGGGGAGGTTTCGACGATGTGCCACTGAAAACGCCGCCGCTGCCACCAACCTAAGGTTTGTCGAACTGCGGCCATCAGCGAACCACTGCCCGCACCTATCTCGATGATG
>JAOZVT010000205.1 GCA_025869455.1 Prosthecobacter sp. | reverse complement strand
CTGGGTTGTTTAAGGATATTCAGACAGGCACAGGGTCGAGCATTCCAGCGAGTCTGTTTGTTCATACGTTGTCTTCTGCTGGGAATCCGCAGGTGTTGTATTTATCTGCGGCTTCTACGGGAACGAATCAGGAGTTATGGCAGAGCAATCCTGCTGGAACGGATGTCTTGCTGCTGAAGGAGATTCGCAGTGGGAGTTCTGCCTCTACCCCTGCAAATTTTTATGCCTTTGGGGATACGGTTTTGTTTTCAGCCAATGACGGTACGAATGGTGTGGAGCCTTGGAAGACGGATGGTACGGCTGGTGGGACAGTGATTTTGGCGAACATTAATACGACGAGTTCGAGTTCATCTCCGACCCGCTTTACGCAAGTGGGAACGGATGTGTATTTCCGCGCTACGGGGCCGAGCATTGGGCTGGAGATGTATAAGACGGACGGTACGACGGTGAGTTTGGTCAAGGATATTAATGTGGGTTCGTCTGGATCTGATTCTGGGACGACGGCGGCGGACCAGCCTCAAATGATGGTGTTAGGTTCTCAACTGATCTTTGCGGCGACGAATGGAGCCATCCAGGGCACGGGGGCGGGGGTCGAACTCTGGAGTAGTGATGGAACGAGTGATGGTACGGTTTTGGTCAAGGATACCAATGCTCAAGGGGACTCTGATCCGCGCCGTTTTGTGCGGATGGGAGAGACGATGTATTTCACGGCTACGGTGGCTGGCAACGGGTCTGAGCTTTATAAGTCTGACGGGACGGCGCTGGGGACCTCTGATATCTCCAATACGACGTTGCGCCTGGGAACGAGTAGTTCTGATCCACAGTGGCTGACAGTCTTCAATGATAAGCTTTATTTCAGTGCGGATACTGGGACCACTGGTGGGGTGGCTCCGAATAACAATACGGGGCGTGAGCTTTGGGTCTATAATCCGGCGGTCGTGGATGATGGCGGCACTGCCTATGATGAGCGATTTAGCCAAGTGGCGGATATCAATGCGGGTACGGGGAACTCTTCCCCGACTCAACTGACGGTGTTTAATAGTAAGTTATACTTTGCTGCAAGTACGACGACAGATGGGTATGAACTGTGGGTGTATGATGGCGTCTCTGCGCCTGTGCGCGCTACTTCCAGTGAGTTGAGAGTTGGGACGAGTGATCCTGGTATCAGTAACTTGTTTGTTTTTGGGGACTATTTGTACTTTACGGCAACGGATGGAACCAATGGGACTGAGTTGTATCGTTTTGAAAAGTCAGCCTCGGATTTTGAGCGGTTTGATCTCAGTGATACAGGCGGTGGGTCTCTGATCACGGCGAGTTCTGCGCCTAGCCGTTTTTGTGTGGTGAAGAATGTGACGGGCGGAACCTATGCGGGCATGGACGTGATGTTTTTTGTGGCCAGTGACGGTGTGGTCGGGGAGGAGCTTTGGATCATTGATCCAACGACGAACTTGCCGAAAATGGTGAAGAACATCAACACGACCACGGAGGTGGCTGTTACGACGCAGCGTTCTTCAACGCCAAGAAACATGATCGCCTTTAAAGGCAAGCTCTACTTTGATGCGAATATCAGCGCTACGAGCACGGAGAATCGGGAGCTTTATACGTCTGATGGCACCCTGGCTGGCACGGGACTTTACCTGGGAGTGGAGATCAATACGAC
>JAOZVT010000204.1:613-1662 GCA_025869455.1 Prosthecobacter sp. | reverse complement strand
CTCAAAATGTGACTTAACGGAAGACCTCTGTAGGATTTCGGCGGTACGCCTCATTCCATCGATTGTTTCATAGCATTCAAAAGCGGTAACCAGCGTATCAACGTTAAGATTATGCTCGTCAAATACCGTCCCATACAAGCTGCCGAATATTTCTCCCGATTCGGTCTTGCTCTTTGTCGGCTCACCACAAATAAATGAAAGTATTATCTGTCCAGCCCTTAGTGCATCGATAGCGCGACCTAAAGATCCAGAGGTCTCCATACCGCGTTTTCGAATGTACTGATACCCACGAAGAGCTAGCGCCTTCTCAAGTTTAATTTGAATATGATCGTTTGCCCGCAAATCGCGAGTGTATATGCGACTCTGCGTATTGCTCGAGAGGGCAATCTTTTTTATCAAATTTTCGTCACTCGTCTCAATTATCTTAACAGCCAATGAGCCGTCACCGATGCTTAAGAGAGAGCTTGCGCCGACCTCAAAGATCACGCGGGCCGTCTGGCCTCCGTTAACAATCTGCGGATTAATTAATGTTATGGGGTGACATCCATTGCACATCCCAATGATCTGATCGCAGATCACGGTAATTCCATTGTTTAAATACCAAAAATCAACAGACTCTCCTCGTAAAAGTGTATCCCGTATTTCTTTATTTACTTCATTATCTGCTCCTAGGAAGTACCTTACGTTATCGTCTAGGAGGCTTTCGTCAAAGTCGCGACCGTTGGGTAATGTCACAAAGCGGAACGCCTCCGAAAGCGTTACTAACAACGAATACCCTCTGCCGCCGTTGTCGAGCACGGGGTAGGAATGACCGCTGGTCGGATTGAGCTTTTTCTTTCTTCTCGGGCGGGCCGCTCGCACTAATCCGTGGGAAAGAGCATACAGATCATTCTGAAATAGCTTGATTCCGTGTGGCTGTAGCGCTGAGATAAACCTCTCTCGATCCCCCTCGGCTAAAGGGGCCTGATTTGAAAAAAGATATACTGCGATTGAATATTCGCCTTCCTCGATCGCCGACCAAATCTGCCTTATCTTTATAGAGAGGAGAG
>JAOZVT010000204.1:0-603 GCA_025869455.1 Prosthecobacter sp. | reverse complement strand
GAGAGGATTAACTTCGGAAAGGATATCTTCTCGCCGAAAAAGTAAATCATTAACAAAAGATATTATCTTATCGATCTCCGTGCCGGGGAAGTTGTGCCGGGCTTTCTTGTATCCCGTAACAACTTTGCAGGATCCGAGATTTATCTGTCTTCGCTCTGCATCAATGTAAACAATATCGATACCTCGATCATTTCCGCCGTCGACGATGTGAGAATCCGCGTCGTTGGATGGAATGTGAAATACCGTTTCTAAAACGTAATGCGAAAAGGCCCGTGACCTTGCAACTTCATGCCCAAGGCGTTCCGTAATTCCTCGCTCTACGGCCTGGAAATCAAGCAGAGTTGGATCGGCCGAAAGGACGTGGAAGGCGGGAGCCTTGGACATGTTTCTTTTTTTCTCAGCTGCACCCGCTCGTCGACCCACAAGTATCGCACTTCAGGCAGGTCCCGTTGCGGACCATCGTGAAGTTGCCGCACTCGGAGCAGGATTCGCCCTCGTAGCCCTTCATCCGGGCCATCGCCGCCTTCTGGGCGATGTCGGCGCGGGCGGCGGCGCGGGGGTCCTGGGCGACCTCGGGCTCCTCCATCTCCGCCGGCTCCGGGT
>JAOZVT010000203.1 GCA_025869455.1 Prosthecobacter sp. | reverse complement strand
CCAGGTCCCTGGCGGCATCCACCAGCGTGAAATCAAATTTCTCCGCCGCCGCATAAAGAGGCATGATGGCAAAGGGTAACTGAGTGTAAACCATCACCAGCAGTACCGCCCCCGCATTGTTCAGTAGAAAGGTATCTTCCGTGGCTAGATGCAACCACACCAAGGCCTGTTTCACGAATCCTTCTGGATGCAGCAGAGATCGCCAAGCAAAGATACGAATGAGAAAGTTCGTCAGGAAAGGGACAATGATCAGCAACAGCACCACTTGCCGCCAGAAGGCCGTCATTCTTGCCAGACTCCAACTCACAGGAAGCGCCAGCGCTAAGGTCAAGACTGTTGTTGCGGCGCTTAACCAAAGCGTCTTCCAAACCACGGGCAGATACTGACCATCAGCAACCGACCGCATCGTTTCAAGACTCCAGCTTTCTCCCACGCCACCACGCAGATCAGGGCTGCGAAATGCCAGCGCAAAGATCAACAAACAAGGCACCGCAAAGAACACCATCAACCACCCCAGGGAAGGGAGCGTGAGGAAGAGTTCGCGGCGGGATTTCATAGAGCCTAAATCGGCGTTCTTAGAAAGGGTGAGACGTTCAACAGTTGAAGCCCCGGTACACGTTCAAATTCACTTTCATTGAGCGTGGCAATGGAATGCCCATGTTCCAAAGCCGTGGCTGCAATCACAAGATCATAGTAGCCGATGGACTGCCCTTTCTTTTCTAGCGCTGCCCAAACCTGGGCATGACACCGCGCTATGGCGAGGTCTAAAGGGAGGATCGGAAACGTGAGCAATACGTCTTCGACAAAGGCAGAGCGTTTCTCCCGTTGCTTAGTTGAGACAGCTCGATGCACTCCATGCAAAAGCTCCGAAGCTGTAATGCTAGCGAGATACACAGAGCTTTCCTCCTGATCTTCCAATAGTGCATTTAGGTCAAACCTAAGCTTCTCCGTGGCGATCAAGATGGAGGTGTCCAAAATCAATCCCATTTTGAGAGCGGGGGCAGCAGGGCTTTTTTCGCATCTAACAGATCTGCCTCCATGCTAGTTGCCTCTTCAGGGGCAAGGTGACGCACTTTGGCCCATTTTTTTGCCAGATCTTTACCCGTACATACTTCATCCACAGGGATAACCTTCACCACAGGGATTCCTTTTTCTGTGACAATGGCATCTTCGCGCCCGTTCATCACGCGATGGATAAGATCGGTGAACCCTCGGGCTGCTTCACTGGCAGTGATGGAGATCATCTTATCAAATACATTCGAAAACTGTTTTTTTCAAAGACGGATTTTTAATCCACCACCCGCGCCGCTTCCGGTTCAAAGCTAAGCCATGTCTCAGCTCCGACTGTCAAAAAGGCTTCTCGGGTGGATTGCTGCACTTGCAGCACCAGCTCGCCACTGCGTGTTAGCAGCTTGGTGTGTGGACCAAAGTAAGTGACCGACTCGATGCGTGTCTGGGCGATGTTTACCCGCTCATGGCTTGCAGGGCGTTGCTTGCTCAGGTGTAATTTCTCCGGGCGCACCATCAAACGCACCTTTTCTCCCACTTTGAGTCCAGGTTTTCCCACCACCAGCGGATGCCCCAGTCCCTCCAGACTTACGCGCACAAACCCTCCTGACTGCGGTTCCTCGACCACGGCTTCCAGAAAATTGGCATCGCCAAT
>JAOZVT010000202.1 GCA_025869455.1 Prosthecobacter sp. | reverse complement strand
AACAGATGCGATTCGAACTGGCGAGCTTGGTCTATGGCCAATGCTACGGTTGGCACCACGAATAATGTGAGATGTCCCTCTTGGTGATGAACCAAGGCAGGAGCATGGCCGACGAGACTTTTTCCTGATCCGGTCGGCAGATTGACGATCAGTGTATCGCCTGGTGGGACCAAGAACGAGGCGCGTATTGACTCTCGCTGACCGGGACTCGAATAATTTTTGAAACCGGTTACCGCTTCGATAAAAGGATCTGTCGGGCATCGCCCATCTTGCCGAACCATCTTGTCCGAAAATGCATCAGCGAAAACGCCTTCACCGCTTGCCTCCAGCCAATTGGGATGCCAAGCCTGGGCACTAAGGAGATAAGCATTTTCACCCACAGTTAGTGTCGATAGCCCATGTTGAGACCACTCTGATGCAGTGGGCCAGTCGAAACCGGCGGGCACGCGTAGTGCTTTCGGGTGCCCAGAGTTGGCTTTCTCGCGTAGTAGAAGGTGCCGCACCAAAGGTTGGAGGTCGGCTTTCGCCAGAGGCGCGCCCCCTTTGCTCGCTGTGAGGATTTGACGGATCCGGTCGATTATTGGGTCTTCGCAAGTGGTCGCGGCGGGGGAGGACGTCGGCCAGTCAGCAAGGCATGCCTGAAGTTCATTGAATCCAAAAATGATTATGGTCCTCATACGGCGTTTTACAGGGGGTAGGGGGTGGCTGAGAGCAAAATCACCCCGGTGACGTCTACCTTGATCGAGGGTGTTTCAATCCCAAGATAGAGGCCCTTGGCAATTGCTTGCTCTGCGGTAAGTCGGTCGCGTTCAATGTCGGCTTCATGCCCCGTCAAAAATTGGATTCGAGTGAGTAATTGTGCTTGTCGTGCTTCATCCTCGACGCGCGCACGGGCAAGTGCCGACTGTTTCGACTCGGCCAGGCGAGCACGCGCCAACAATTGAGTAGTCGCGACGTCACGCATGCGCACACAGCGTAGATTCCAGTTGGTAAAAGTGTCAGGCGCTGCATTCATGAGCATGCGTAAACGCAGTGATTTGAGATTGGTGTCGATATATCGTGGATTACGTCCGTGTTTGTCATACGGTAGGTCTAAAAATTGTTTGACAAAATCTGCAGACGGTTCAAAGCCGTTTTCATCAATCCAGATACGATCGACAAAGGGGGGGAACAGGGAGTCACCGCGGCGCGTTATCGCCGCGAGAGCAGTGTCAGTGCGCATTTGAAATCTTTCGAGTGCGGCTTCGGTTTCACTAATGTCGGCTTCAACGATAAAGTCGAAACGGAAGTAGAAATTGGGTTCGACCTTGGAATAGTCATCCCGCATGTGCCGCCAAAGTGCATACGATCGTCCTCGATCATCCATATCGGAGAAAGACTTTAGTGCTTCAACAAATTCATCTCCATAGCGGATAAGGCGACTGTTTTTCCTTACAGCCGTCTGGCGTCGTGCGCTGTGTGGATAGGACAGAGGTTGCCGAGAGGACGAGCGAGGGTGATCGAAATCCAGTGCCCCGATGAAGTCGTCGAGAAAGCCTGATAGGGCGATCAGAGTCGCTGGGCCTCCACTGCCTGGGACGTGGTAGCGGAAGCGGAAGGGAGGATCAAGGAGACGATCAGTGACGTCGTGGGGTTGAGGGACTTGCTCAAAAAAGAGAGTATAGT
>JAOZVT010000201.1 GCA_025869455.1 Prosthecobacter sp. | reverse complement strand
GCTGTGGTGATAGGTCGCGTTGATCTCCTTGGAGTTAGGATACCCCTCCCGATTGCGGATCAGGTCTGACCACACCGCCGCCTGCGCAAAGAACCACTTCGCACGCCTGTCCGCAGAAATGTCCCCCTTCCCCAACTCCTCAACCATGGGGGCATCAAACAATTCGGCTTTGGTGGGATGCGCCTCCATTTGACGCATCACCCACGCTTGCTCCGCAGGCGTCAATTTCTCATACGCCACCAGAGCGACAGCCTTGTGACCGCCGTCCCACCAAGCGTTTAAAGATGGCAAGACGAGAGCCAACGAAGAAATTAGAACGACGCGCCGAAGCACAAAAAAGAGGGCCATAAGAGTAATGATAACGAAGACTAAATCGGCCTATCAGTGCTTCGTATTGTAAAACGTTATGCACCCCTGGGTTCCGTCGGCTTTATCAAAAACAATGACGGCATAATCTCCAGGATTCTCTAGGTCGAGTCCACCAATGAGGCGCTTCCCAACTTCAATACTAACTCCAGTAGAGCGGGAATCGCCAAAGGCCACATCCACCTGTTTGTGAGGTGTTAATACGACAGATGCCCCATTCATCATGACCTCGACTTGGTTGCTAACGGAAAGAAATAGCAATGCAGCGGACCGCTTATCACTGCGCGGCTTGCTTTCCAATTTGCCAAACTTGATAACCCTCTTTTTAACCTCTCCTGTTTGCTTATCTTTAAGTGGCTCCACATAAGCGATGATGGCAATTTGCTGCCCACCGACTAAATTCAACTGCATCTGGGAGTCTTCACAGAGTGGGTGTTGAACTTTAATATCCAACATGCCGCTGGGAATGTCCAAATTACCAGTAGTCTGGCCACTTTCATAGCCCTCAGAACTGATCTCGTAACCGTTGATAAAGAACTTCAACCGTCCATCCAATCCTGTCGCGTTTGCCAAACGAAACGCTCCTTCTCCCTCCTGAGCAAATGTAGATATGGTTAGGCTAACGGTAAGCAGGAGTACCAAGTTAAAGATCTTGTTCATAGGTGATTTCAATTCGCTGATCGTTGATGAGCCCAGTCGTTGGATCACGCAATGGACGGACAAAAACGTGGAAAACACGGGAACGCGTGGATAAAACATCCAAGTCTGAGGCCTGAGAGCGTTTGGGGCGGATGGCCTGCCCTGTCACAAACACACGGAAATGGCGACTGCGAACGGTGGAGCTATTGTAAATGCGAGCAAAGACCTCCTCCATCATGCTGTCATTCCACTCCGTGCCAGTGCCAAAAGAAGTTTGAATCTCCTTGGTTGTGCCAGAGGTCGGCACTTTTTCTGCAATCTGTGAAGGTGAGATATAGGGGCGATTATTGATGATATTTACGGCGATGTCATTGGCGACGGTGGGCGAAAAAGTAGCATTAGTCACCAATGGATCTGTTACCACCCCACCCGCAATGACCGCACGCAGGACGTCGCGTGTTGCAGTATTGATATTTACCTGTCCAGAGATCTCCTTCAGTGGACCCGTCAAATCCCGAAGATTATCCGCGATCTGGGTTGCTGAGGTACCGCTTCCGCTAGTACTTGAGGATG
>JAOZVT010000200.1 GCA_025869455.1 Prosthecobacter sp. | reverse complement strand
CATAGAGGAAACTGACAGGCCGCCGTCTGAAAGCGTACGCCACGCGCAGCCAGTTTGTCCAAATTCGGTGTCTTCACCAGTGGGTGACCGTAGCAGCCCAGGCTGTTGTTGAGATCGTCTGAGACGATAAAAAGCACATTGGGTTTAGCCTTTTCCGCATGAAGAAGCGAAATCGGAGCGAGTAGCCCCAGGAAAAAGGCGGGTAGGAGGAGGCGCAAGGACATCATGGTTTGGAAGGAACTGCGCTGTAACGATGGAGACACGGCCGTTCTGTCCAGGGATTGATCCGCCGTAAGCTCACCAGCTTTCCTGCGTTCCCATCCATCCATGCGTTGTTTGCTTCTTTCCTTATTTCTCGGGGTCGGCCTGATCCAGGCTGCCCCGCCACCCAATATCGTTTTTATGATGGCCGACGATCTCGGCTGGGCAGATGTGGCCTTTCATGGTGGCAATGCACCCACGCCCCATTTGGACAAGTTAGCGAAGGAAAGTCTGGAACTGACTCAACACTACGTCGCCCCTGTTTGCAGCCCGACTCGCACTGGGCTGATGACTGGGCGATTCTGGAGCCGTTTCGGTATCACCGCCCCACACAGTGGCCGTGCCCTGCCCTGGGATACGGTGACACTGCCACGGGCACTCAAGAGCATGGGTTATGAAACCTGTCTGGTCGGCAAATGGCATCTAGGCTCCAAACCGGAGTGGGGCCCCAGCAAATTCGGCTTTGATCACAGCTACGGTTCTCTCGGCGGTGGAGTCGGCCCCTATGATCATCATTACAAGAAAGGGGAATTCACCCAGACGTGGCATCGTAATGGTGAGTTGATTGAAGAAAAAGGCCACGTCACTGATTTGCTCGCTCAAGAAGCTGTGAAGTGGGTGGAAGGCCGTGGTGACAAGCCATTCTTCCTCTATGTCCCCTTCACGGCTGTGCATCTCCCGGTCAAGGAACCGGAGCCGTGGCTGGCAAAGGTACCAGCCAGCATCACGGGCGATGTGGCACGACATTACACAGCTAGCATTATGCACATGGATGATGCGGTGGGACAGATCATCGACACGCTAGAAAAGACAGGGAAACGACAGCAGACATTGATCATTTTCACCAGCGACAATGGCGGCAGTCGATCTGAAAACAATGACCGCAAGTACCCGGCGGATGATTATCCGTCTGGCACCATCACCAGCAACAATGATCCACTGCGAGGAATCAAAGGCGATCTGTATGAGGGCGGCATTCGCGTGCCAACTCTGGCCAATTGGCCAGAGACGCTGAGCCCAGGCAAATTTGAATCCCCTGCCCACATCAGCGACTGGATGCCCACGCTCTGCGCTTTGGCAGGTTATCAAGATAAAGCCGACTTAAAATGGGATGGTCTCAATCTGTGGCCTGCCTTGACTGGGCAGCCCCTAGAAGAACGTCTGCTTTACTGGGCGGGGCCAAATTTCCGCGCCAAAGCCGTGCGGCTAGGTGCTTGGAAACTCATTGTTTCCAACCAAAAAGGCAACCCCGATGGCAAGGCCGAACTCTTTGATCTAAGTCAAGATCCCAACGAAATGACCGACCTAGTTATCCAACAGCCCGCGAAGGTGACTGAATTGCGCAGCCGATTGGCCGAGATCGAGAAAGCAGATCGGGACTCTGTCGTGAAACCTTGATCAGATGGT
>JAOZVT010000199.1 GCA_025869455.1 Prosthecobacter sp. | reverse complement strand
CGGAACGCACTCACCATTCAACGGAGATTTGCAGGCGACTGCAATCAGCCATTCTGCTTCAACCGGAATCAGCTCATCCAGTGAATCAAACTCGTTAAATGACCGTGGACGCGGCACCCATTCACACTGAGCATCAGGCTTCTTGATACGGTCTGCGGTCTGCGCCAGCAGATGTTCAATCTCGAAATCTTGTGACAACTCAGAAATGAATTTGGGGCGGGTGTAGACATGAAGATGGAATGGATTGGGGTCTTTCCCTGTTTCGTCACTCCAATCATGGGGTACGCTGGCAATTAAGCGCCCCCCAGGTGTCAATATGCGATGGAATTCTGCGAGCAAAGCACATGGGCTTTCAACGTGCTCCAATGTTTCAAAAGAGATTACACAGTCAACACTGTTATCAGGAATATCCCGAAGGCATTCAGGCAAAAACCCTTGAACGAATCGCGTAGCACCATCGCGCGCAAAATTGGCGTTAGCGTAGGCAACCCCGTATGCGCTTCCATCGATTCCAGTAACCGTTGAGCACTTCGTCAGGCTGCGAATAACATGAGAACCATAACCGAGGCCACAAGCAGCATCGATAACGGTATCCCCTGGACGAACATACTTGCATGCGAAGTGATATCGGGAGACGTGAGCATCGGAGCGACTCCCATGTTCCCTGAGCATATCCATGTGCAAGTCGCGCTCTTCTTTCAGTGCAGCAAGCGGGTATTGCGACAGTGCAGCTGCGGGCACCTTCTCCAACGGAATGATGATCTGCCAACCGTCCTGATTCAATGACTCGTATGGGTTAATCCTGTAGTAGGCAGGATGTTTGCGAAAACCGGCTTCGAAACACTTCGTTTCCCACCATGCACGCCCCTCTACAGTCAAATGCCAATGCCCGTCGCGGTCCAGCGTTGTTGCCAGTTGCAGGAATACGTAGCGGCCAGCGACGCGATGGATTTCCTTCAGCGCCTTGGGTACATCCACGGGCGCAAGGTGTTCCATGCAATCTGTGGAGACAACGGTATGAAACGACGCGTCAGCGAAAGGTAGAGCGAGTACCGAGCCGTGGGTAAATCGGCCTGGAAGCCGCTGATTGCAGCGTGAAACCACCACCTCCGACACATCCAAGCCGTATGCATCCACACCATGGCGAAGAAGAGACGCAACCAGAGCCCCCTCGCCAGAGCCAATGTCCAATGTACGTCCGATGCCACAACTCCTGACAATCTGCTCGGCGGTTTGCTCCAGATCGCCACTCGATTCGCCAATCCTGGCGCCAGCCGCCCAATATTCATCATATTGGGACTGGTAATCTGTTGTCAGCTCCTTAACAATTGTTGGCTCTACCATGTTGCACTCATTCTCAAGTCAACCACGCCGCCAAAGAAATACTCGTCGCGTCTCATCGAAACCTGAAAAAAAGCAGCCTCATCAACCCAGTGCAGCATGCGTTGTGCCATGTAGTCCATAGTCTCTTCATAGGAGACGGAAGCTTGCACCTCGTAAAGATTGACACCGAGATTGCAGGGACATTCAAGCACGACCTGAAACCGCTCGCCCGCTTTAAATTGCCGCTCCCAGAATATTGGCGCATCGACATGACTGGCTCGAAAACTCATATCCTGATTAAGGGTGCCCCATGAGTAGATCTTGACCCCCTCCTTATTTCTAAGAC
>JAOZVT010000198.1 GCA_025869455.1 Prosthecobacter sp. | reverse complement strand
CTGACTCAAACCGCTTGCTTTGCAATTGAACCTATACATGTATCTCCAACTCTTTGACCAATCGTTCCCGCACAGGGACTATGCGGACCACTGTTATCGCTGCGAACTATCATTGTCAGAAGAGAGACCTGGATAGAGCTTGCCGTTGATGAACTTAAGAAGTGAACGGCGGAAAGCGACCAAAAGCAGCTTCTGCGGAATGACAAAAGCAAAGCCCCATAGCATGGCACCGAGTGCCGAGACAGGGACCAGACGCCACATGACGAGACAGCTGACTATAATGACCAGGATGCGGAGCGCAATCGCCATACGGTAATGCGCCTGCGACTGAGACAAGATGCTGTTTACAGCTAAAATGCCTGGACCAAACCCGAGGCAACCAAAGAGCCACCAAGAAGTCCAGCCTATTGGCTGGAAATAGACAAGGAAAGCGCCAATGGCAACGAAGGTAACCAGGAGCCTCGGTGCATTGACGACATCTTGGGCGCGATGCTGAAGCCAAGTTCGTTCTTCATTCATTCCGGGACAATTTAGGAAACCTGACAACTCTACCACGACAGCAAGAATAGCTACATTGTCTAAGTTGGAAATTAATATTTCGCGAGATGCTTAGAGATGCTGAATGGATCTCCTCCAGGCTTCAGCATATGAAGATACAAGTCCAAGGCTTGTATATCCAAACCATCTTGTCTGCAACAGCACCCCGCCAGTCTTCGTTTCCCCCCCATGCTCCGCTCCATCCTTCTCGCTTCCCTCGCCTTATTACCATCGCTCCTTCCAGCTCTGGATACCACCAAACTGGCCGCCATCCAACCGGCGATGGAAGAAGCCGTCGCCGCCAAACAGGCCGCAGGGATCGTCACGCTGGTGATGGAAAAGGGCAAGGTGGTTCATCAGGAAGTGGCAGGAATGGCTGACATCGCTAAAAATCGGCCCATGGAAAAAGACGCGATTTTTTGGATCGCCTCGATGACGAAGTCGGTCAATGCCACGGCCATCATGATCCTGGTGGATGAAGGCAAACTTTCCCTGGATGAACCAGCTTCGAAGTGGTTGCCAGATCTGGCAAGGTGAAGATGGCAGATGGATCGGCCCCGGAGAAAGCCATTACTCTACACATGTTGTTAAGCCACACGGCGGGCATTGCCTTTCCTCCGCGTAAACCTACCGATGGTGCCGTCTCGCTGAAATCCTATGTGGCCTCTCTGGTGAAGGCTCCCCTGGCCTTCCAGCCTGGCAGCAGCTATGAATATGGCTTTGGCCCCACCGTGGCCGGACGCATCATCGAGATCGTCTCAGGCATGAAGTATGAGGACTTCATGCGCACACGTATCTTTGAACCCTTGGGCATGAAGGACACCACCTTTCATCCTAACGATGCCCAGCGCGCCCGCATCGCCCGTACCTACAAGATGGATGAAGACAGCCACGAACTGGTCCCTGGCTACAATCCCTTTGTCACCAGTGACGCCACCGTGGAGCACATGCCAGAGCCTGCGGGCGGCCTGTTTTCCACCGCCGAAGACATGGGCCGCTTTTACTCCATGATCGCCGCAGGTGGTCAACTCAATGGCCTGCGCCTGCTTTCTGAAAAATCTGTGAAAGCCATGACGACACCCGTCACTGCCGGAGACAAATCCCTCAACTACGCCTGCGGCTGGCAGGTCAAT
>JAOZVT010000197.1 GCA_025869455.1 Prosthecobacter sp. | reverse complement strand
GCTTGAAGTCGCGCCCAGGGTGTAATCCGAAATCACACCATTCTGCGTTGCCAGCGTCCCCAGCTCCGCCGCACTCCGCAGACCTTCCGCACCGATAAGTTCCAAGAGGCTCGCCCCAAACGGGTCCACCGTAACACCCGTCAGATTGGTCAAAGTCTCACTCAGGGGTTGGTAGGCACCAGCAGCAGCAGCCGTTGTAAGATAGCCCGCAATACTAGCCCCAGAAGGAATCGTCACCGTCCCCGTGAAGGTTGGACTAACCAAAGGCGCTTTAGCATTGAGCGCACTTTGCAGATCCACCTGCGCGCTCAAAGTCCCCGTGATGCCGCCCCACGCACCACCACTGGCCTTCGAGACCAATTGCCCACTGCCATCAAACCCGATCACCTCATTCGCCGCAGGTGCCAGCCACTGCGTATGGCTACCAGCCCCCTCATTCTTCACCGTGATCCCCAGACTACCCGCCGCAGGCACTTGCCCATAAGTAGGCACGCAGAGCAAAAGCGCGCTCGATAAAACCCACGCAATCCTCCGAAATTCCACCACCATATTAAAACAATATTTATTCATATTTAACATCATTCTTTGAAATGTAACTTTGATAAAAACCTCAATCGGACCTCTTCCGAATCAGGCTCCAGAGAGTCAGCAGACCCACGAGGATCCCGACCACGAGCGAGGCTATCCGCAACCCCCACTCCAAATGTTCCTGCCAGGAAGTCACCGCGCCCAGGATCGGAAAAACCGTCCCCACGATTCCGCGCATCACCTCCGTAGTATGTTCTGGAGAGGGATGCATTATGGTAAAAAAGGAGCCTTCGTGATCAGGTTTCCAGCCAGGTCATAGAACTCAATGCTTACCTCATCCTCAGACAAAGTAGCCGTACAAAGATTAGACGGCTTTCCCGTCACTGAGGACCAGGGCAGAGAGTGCGCTGTCCCGGCGACCACCACCGAATGCGCCCCTCCTCCCACCTCTTGGATCGTCACCTCCACTCGGCGGACGATTTCTGTTATCGATACTTCAATGTTAGGCATCAGCGTGAAACATCATGAGTTATTTGCCACGTGCCCGAGGCATAGGTCACCGGCTTCCCAGCCAGCGTGATTTGGATATCCCAGAAATAGCGTCCAGGCGGCAGTTCCGTCACCGCAATGACACGTTCAAGGACACGGAAAGAACCTGACGTAGGCTCTGCATCGATCACGATACCCGGCGATGCCCCCACATTGGTCAAAGCCAAAGCAGGAGTAGCATCCGTCACGTAGCGTTTGAATTGCATCAAAATCGTCGCCCCCGTGAGATCCAGCGGATCACCGTCTTGACGAATCGTAATGGGCGAAAGACCTGGCCACAGGTCCCCCGATTTATGAGGATGGAGTTGGATAAGTGCAGACATAAAATCAGAGAGCCTCCGTCGGGTTCACACCACCGCCCTGGGCAGGGGCAGCAGGCGCTTGTGGCATCGGCCCAGCAGGCATCGCTGGGGCACTTGGCGGCATGGGTGGTGCCCCTCCGCCTAACAAATCATTCATATCAGGGGCCCCCTCAGGCATCGCCCCAGCCTCAGGCGGCCCACCACCGCCACCCAGCATCGCCGCCAGATCAGGCATAGCACCCTCGGGAGCAGCCTCGGCCGCTTCACCTACCTCAGGATCTTTTGATTCAT
>JAOZVT010000196.1 GCA_025869455.1 Prosthecobacter sp. | reverse complement strand
CAACGTCAGCCCCTTCAGTTCAAACAAACGCGGCCTTTCAGACAGGATGAAAAGCAGGTGGCGCATGCCATCCCGCCATGTCCGCAGGTGCGGCACACGATCCACGGGCGCAGGGCGCAAACCGGAGACAATCTCCACCGTGCTGGCTCGGTGTTTGAGCGCTTTGATCAGCAATTCAGAAGCAAACTCCATGCCGCTGGCCCGGATGTCCCAGGTCAGATAAGCCGTCTTTTTCAGGCAGCGAAAACCAGAGTTGCAATCACTCAGCTTGCCTTTGAAAAGCAAATTGATCAGGGTCGTCAGCACGGGAGTACCTAGGATCCTGTGCAGGGTCGGCATCGCTCCCGGCTCGATCTTGCCCTTCATCCGTGAGGCGATGCCCATGTCTGCATCCGCCTGGGAAGTGGTCTGGTACAGCTCCAGCGAGTTTTCATAGAAATACGTGCCGTCTGCATCCGCAAACATGACGTATTTGCCCTCAGCCGCCTCGATTCCCCCGCGCAAAGCGGCCCCGTAACCTCGTTGGGCCACCGGAACCACACGGGCACCCAGGTCCGTGGCGATCTGGCGGGAGTCATCCGTACTGCCATTGTCCGCCACAACGATCTCATATTTCAGAGTCGGGTCAGCGCTCAGGGATGCGTTCACGGCGTTGATGCACAACGCAATGGTGCGGCTCTCATTCAGACAAGGGAAGACAAAGGTCAGGTCCATCGCAGTCATTGGAGGCGAGAGTGAAAGCTAAAGCCAGCAAATTGTCTCATGAAGCTGAGACAAAGTGGCCTTTGGGGACAGAAATTCGTAGGTTGCAGGCCCTTTTTGAGTTTCCGCGACTCAGCTTTTTACCATTCAGTCTGGGCAAAACTTTTTGGATTAAGGATTGCATGCAGGTCATCCTTATTATAATTTCTATAACGAAATTATCTTTGTGATGCTACGCTCCAAATTCCCGTCACCTGTTAACCGTCAGGCCTTTAGCTTACTGGAAATGTTGATCGTGATTGGGATTCTTGGCGTCCTCGCGGCGGTGGCCATGGCCTTTTTCGGCGGAGCTCAACGTGAGGCCATGATCCAGGTTCGGGACAAGCGGAATGCCCAAGAAGTCGTCAGCCTAACCATGGGAGCCTTAGCTGTGGGAGCACCCGTCATTGCGCCTGGAGACATGCGCGCTACCATTGATAATTTACTCAAAGGGACCCAGGCCACCACCGGCACCTTTGCAGGACGGACCTTCCGCCTGAGCGAGCTCAATGAAGAAGAGATCGCAGGAGCCATGAAATACCTCAAATGGCAGGACGAACAGCCCGTGTATCTGTATGGCGGAAGCGGTGACTGAATCGCGAGCCATGATTTCATGGGAATCCCCTCGTGGGTCTGTATCGATTTTCCTACCTGATTTTGTACCGCATCTAGCCTGACCAGGTCCAGGTTACCGTCGTGAAGCATGAAAAACGACATCCGAATTACGGATTGGGTAGGCGCTGAACTTTGTAGTAGCCTTATCAAAGCAGACCTTCTGTTTTGCCTGACTGTCTCGCACCCTATAGCTAAATGGTGGGGATGAGGGAAAGAAATGCCGGGGATTAGCGCGCCAGGAGAGTGAGGATTCCACCTTTGAAGGCGTTGATTATCAGATATTTAGGTAGCTGCATTCCACATCATTTTGCCTGGC
>JAOZVT010000195.1 GCA_025869455.1 Prosthecobacter sp. | reverse complement strand
CTACTTTCAGAGTCAGACCCTGAGCAAAATTCAGCCTACCGATGCCTGCCGCTGTCGCAGGGTCGCCAGGGCTGAGCGTACCTCCGCTGGCGATGGTCGTGGCCCCACCGAGCGTGCCTATGCCGCCCAGCAGACCTGCGCTGACGGTGACCGCCCCTGTGGCTGCGGTTTGATTGCCATTGATGAGGAGATTGGTATTGCCAGTCAGGGAGGTGGGGCCGGTGTAAGTATTGTTCCCCGCCAGCACGACCTGACCTGTGCCAGATCCGGCGACGGTGAATCCGTAACCCTGACCGCCGTCACTGATAACTCCATTGAAGTAGGTGTTCGCGGAGGTCTGCTGAGTGAGGGTGCGGGTACCTTCGGCGAGGGTGACATTGCCTTCAAAGGTTAGCACACGGGCACCGGTGGCATTCAGGATGGTGGTGTCTGCCTGAAACTTCACGTTGTTATGCAGTTGCACGTCACCCCCGGTGCTGGCGCGCATGCTTGATCCGCCCAGAATCAGGGTGCCAGTGCCAAAGGGGCCGCTGGTGGGGGCTCCGGCGGTGCCCAGGGAGCCGATCTGGGGAATCACTGAACCGACATACAGGCCAGTGTCGCCCGTGTAGGTGCTGCGCTGATTGGTGACAAAGGTTCCGCTGCCGTAGTAGGACACGCCTGCCGTGCCAGTGATCACCGAGGTGATGAAGGTATTGCTCGTGGAATTGATGGTGATGATGCCTTCCCGTGATCCAAAATCAAGCGTGCCGCCATTGCCCAGCGTGAGATTGGTGCCTCCTGAAAAGAGGATGGCTCACTGGTCACGGTGAGTGTTTTACCACTGCCCACGGTGACGGTGGCACCGTTCATGATCAGGGAGTTGATGGCGGTCGTGCTGCCCAGGGTGGCGGTGGCGGTGATGTAGGTATTATTGCCCTCCGTGAAAGCATTGCTGGTAAACTCATCCGCCAAATTCAGCGGACGCAGCCCAGTGCTGGCATTGTAGGTTAGGAAGGTATTTGGCACGCCCGTGACCGTGCCCAGACCACCCGTTGTTGCCGTGGATTCGCCTAACAAAAAGGGTACAATTTGGGTATTCTGTGCGGCTGCATTGATGCCAGTGCTCAAGGCTGCGGTGCTGCCCACCAGCGCTGGTGCGGCGGTCAAAAAGACGCGTGCCACGCTGGCGCTGCTGCTGCCGTCTTTGCCTAAATCGAGACCATTGACCAAGAGGATGCCCCCATTCGCGGCGCGGGTGAAATTGGATGAAGTCAGGCTAGCTGTCTGACTGCCGCCATACGTGTTCGTGAAGGTGGAAATCTTTGATTTCAAAACGAGGCTGCCCACCGTCTCCGTGGAGTTGGCTAGGTCAGACCCGCGATAAACCAGGGTGCCACCTTGAAAGGTCACGCTCGCTGTGTCGGCCAAGCGATTGCTGCTGTTGTTGCTGGCTCCCAGATTGTCCAGGGCCAGCGTGCCGCCATTGAGGATCAGATTGGATGAAGCCAGAGATCCATTCACCCCCAGCGTGGAAACGGAACCTCCGACCTGCAAGGTGCCTGCATTCACCGTGGTGCTGCCTGTGTAAGTTTGTGCGGCGATGAAGGTCTGCGTGCTGCTGCCATTCTTGACCACGGATATGCCACCCGTGCCGTCCTTGATCTTGCCAGCAAAGACGGTCGTAGATCGGA
>JAOZVT010000194.1 GCA_025869455.1 Prosthecobacter sp. | reverse complement strand
TGCTATATTCATCCGTTCCGACACAGGTAGGATGCCTATGCTCCATGCTAGATCCATCCGCGCCACTGATAAACCCAGGTGCCGATGAACTCATGAAACCAGGAATCGAAGACATCTAACGCGCCTCGATTCGGCAGATGAAACCAGTCCACGGTGCCTAACCGATTGTAGCTACTGAGGTAATGGCAAGGGACTGGAACCACGGTGACGCCTAGCTTTTTAAAGATCGCCACGGAGCGTGGCAAATGGCTGGCTGAAGTCACCAAGAGCACTTTTTTCCAGCCTCGCTTCTGGGCGAGTTCGGCCACCTTGGTGGCTTCATCCCGCGTGTGAGCACAGATACCGAGACTGATGACCTCAAACCCCAAGGGGGAAAAATTGGCCAACTGCGCGGCAATGGCATCTGCTTCAGAGATGAGCTGGCCTTCATGCTCATAACCACCACCGCCCAGCACTAAAACAGGTGCGACACCTGAAACGGACATGCCGATGGCCGTGGCGACGCGATCTGCCCCACGCACGAGATGGAAACCCAGAGGTTCCGTGTGTGAGGGCTCGATCCCCCCACCCAAACAGACGATGACATCCGCCTGTGAAAAGGCTTCTGGAGATGGCATTGCATAGGTGTTTTCCAACCTAGCGATCAACCAAGAAGGCAGTGCGGTACAAGTGATGACGGTCAAAACCAACCAGGCCGCCATAGGCAACAAAGCCCAGCGCCACAGCCGCAACCACGCGACGCGAATCACCCAGATCGTCAGCAAGAGCCAAACGAGTGTCAGAGGATCTAACAGCCGAAGAGGCAGACGTAAAAGAGTGTTCATCATGCCTGATTAGACCTTCTTTTTGCAAGCATCCCAGGCAGCGTCCATTTCCTCCAGGGTCGCTTCACCCAGTTTCTTACCCTGCTCCGTCAGCGCGGTTTCCACCGCATGAAAACGCCTAACAAACTTTTCGTTAGCCGCCGCCATTGCAGCTTCAGATTCGACACCGAGTTTACGCGCCAGATTGACGACACTGAAGAGCAAGTCTCCTAGCTCCTCCTCAATAGCGGCGGTTTGACCACTGGCCACAGCCTCTTCCAGCTCGGCCGCTTCCTCGCGAATCTTCGCAAAGACAGGCTTCGCGTCAGGCCAATCAAAGCCTACGCGGGCTGCCTTCTTTTGCAGTTTTTGACCACGCATCAAAGCAGGCAGACCATTACCGACCCCGTGCAGGTGACCTTCTTTCTGCGTGCCTTTTTCTTGGCGCTTGATGGCATCCCACTGATTCAGTACGGCAGCGGAGGTATCTGCGCTGGTTTCCCCAAAGACGTGTGGGTGCCGGCGGATGAGCTTTTCCGTGAGGCCTATGGCCATTTGATCCAGATCAAAGCTGCCTGCACCAGCGGCAATTTCGGCATGCAAGATGGGTTGCAGCAGCAAATCTCCCAGTTCCTCACACATGTGGGTGGCATCACCACTGCGGATGGCATCCACCACTTCGTAGGCTTCCTCCAGAACATGAGGGATCAGCGTTTCGTGAGTCTGCTCCATGTCCCAAGGACAGCCCCCAGGGGCACGCAAACGATGCACGACATAACGGAGGCGGGTCATTGGATCTGGGTGATCGAGGCTCATACAGGAAGGCGATAGCTGCAAAAGCACAGGATGAAACGTGAAAATGATTGATTCGTGAGCC
>JAOZVT010000193.1 GCA_025869455.1 Prosthecobacter sp. | reverse complement strand
TGTCCCAGGAGAGCCTACTTCAGGAATAAAATCCCTCCCCTTGAGTCCCCCCAATTCCTAAAACCCACTCCCCCTCCATAACAACCACAGTCTCCATTTGGCAGCACCCGGGCCTGTGTTAAACTCATCCACTTATGGCCCTCCTCCGCGTCGAAAATCTGCAAGTTCATTTCCCGATCCGTTCGGGCTGGTTTGGTCGGCGGGATGTCGTCAAAGCCGTAAATGGCATCAGCTTTCAGGTTCAAGAAGGAAAGACCCTCGGCCTCGTAGGCGAAAGTGGCAGCGGTAAATCCACCGTCTCACGCACCCTCCTCAAACTCATCCAACCCACCAGTGGCAGCGCCTACTATCATGATCGCGAAATTTTCAGCCTAAGCGAGGCTGACTTCCGCCCTCTGCGCAAAGAAATGCAGATGATCTTTCAGGACCCCATCGGCTCCCTGAACCCCCGAATGACCATCGAGTCCATCCTAGCAGAACCGCTCACCATCCATTTTAAAAGCACCACCGCCAATCAAAGGCGGGACATCTCCGCCGCCCTACTCCACCGCGTTGGCCTGCCCGTGGATTCCCTGCAACGCTACCCTCACGAATTCAGCGGCGGTCAGCGCCAGCGCATCGGCATCGCCCGCGCCCTCGCCGTCCAGCCTAAATTCCTCATCTGTGACGAGCCCGTCAGCGCCCTCGACGTCAGCGTCCGCGCCAGCGTACTAAACTTGCTAAAAGACTTGCAGGACGAATTCAAACTGACTTACCTTTTCATCGCCCATGACCTCGCTGTCGTCCGCCACATGAGTGATGACATCATCGTCATGAACCGAGGCGAAATCGTCGAAAGCGGCCCCGCAGATGAACTTTGCGAACGCCCTCAACACGACTACACCCGCAAGCTCTTGGCCTCCATTCCTGCCTGATCCCGCCGCAGCGGGACGCCCCACGCCATGACCCCTCTTTTCAAAAAATTTCTCGGTATCAATTGGATTCTCATCCTCACCATGGTCGGCCTGCTGGCCTTCGGGGTGTACTCCATCTACAATGCCTCCTACTTCCGGGAGACCAGTGATCTCGCTCTCAAATGGAAGCAACAGATGACCTGGATCGGCCTAGGCGTCCCCTTCCTTTTCGCCGCCAGTCTGATAGATTATAAATGGGTGCGCTGGGCCTGCTGGCCCATGTATCTCGCAGGCATCGGCGGACTCGTCTATTTGCACTTCAAGGGCATTGAAATCAATGGTAACAAGAACTGGATCAACATCGGCGGCCTATCCATCCAGCCCTCCCAGTTTGCCATCATGTCTGGCATCCTCATGCTAGCCGTCGTCTTTGGTGAGCTCCCACGCATGTGGCCCGTCTTCCGCCGCCCCTGGTTGCGCATCCTCATCGGCGGACTCCTCGCCGGCGTACCCGCCGCCATGGTCATCAAAGAAGACTTAGGTTCCGGCCTCGTCTGGGCACCCGTCTTCCTCTCCATGATGCTCGTGGGAAGCATCCCCTTTCGCTACCTTATCACCCTTGTACTCGGGGCATTGTGCCTCATTCCCGTCGTCTATTTCTTCGTCCTCAAACCCTACCAACAAGCCCGTATTGACACCACCTGGTACCTGTTGACCAACCAAATGGACAAAGTGGACACACGTGGTGATGGCT
The DNA here is from genome assembly GCA_025869455.1 of Prosthecobacter sp. Taxonomy (GTDB): domain Bacteria; phylum Verrucomicrobiota; class Verrucomicrobiia; order Verrucomicrobiales; family Verrucomicrobiaceae; genus Prosthecobacter. The sequence continues at coordinate 35 of JAOZVT010000193.1, read as the reverse complement.
GGGTGCCCAACTTCGTCCAAACCGCCGTCGCCTCC
>JAOZVT010000192.1 GCA_025869455.1 Prosthecobacter sp. | reverse complement strand
CTAGCTTTGGCCTACCTTCCCAGTTGCCCCAAAGATTGGAGGTCGCTTCTGCTAAGACGGGTAGCCCCAGCTTGGCTAAAATGGGAGCCGCCTCATGGGCTTCCGCCTTGCTTAGTCCTGAGGCAATGACAGCCGTGGGTTCATTGAGTAAAGTGAAAGGAGGTGGGGCAGGGGGCTTCGGGGATCCTGGGCCATGATGGGCCAAGAAATCAATGCCATTTAGATTCGTCTCCAGAGGTTCGTCCAGGCAGATGTTGATGTGGAATGGACGCGGTACAATGCGGGTCGGCCAGGAAAGACTGACACCCACTTCCACATCTAAACAGGCGGATACATAGGGACCGAAAAGATCTTTTTGTTCAATGGCTTGGGGGGCACCGCTGCCACGGAAACGCCGAGGTCTATCTGCGGTGATCAGCACCAGCGGCAGGCCCTGATAGTGGGCCTCAATGACGGCGGGCAAAAGCTCTGCTGCGGCAGTGCCTGAAGTCGTTAAAACGGCCACGGGGGCACGGTCTGCCAAGATGCGCCCCAGAGCAAAGAACGCGGCACTCCGTTCCTCAAAAAAGTTCCAAAGTTTAACACCCTCACTCTCCACCAAGGCGGCAATGATGGGGGCATTTCTAGCACCAGCAGCCACGCAGACTTCCGCCACGCCCATGCGGGCTAAGGCGGTGAGCAAGGAACGAATGATATGGGTATTCATGAAGGGCGGGGAGTGGTCAGGACTTTAAAGCCCCAGCATGTTAACCACGGACTCGCGCTTCAGTCGCAATTCACGCCATTCATGATCAAAGGCACTGCCTCCCACGATGCCACATCCAGACGGCAATTGAGCCTTTTGACCCTCCCAACTCATGCCACGAATGGCCACCACCATGTGGCAGGTTTCAGATTCACCCGGCTCCATAAACCCGAAGGGCGCGCCAAAGAAACCCGGCACCCCAAGCTGGGTGCGATATTCGCGCAGACGCGTCAGCCACTGCTCCTCCCTGGGCAGGCAGCCCACGGCGGGAGTCGGGTGCAGTTCCCGGACCAGACTGCCCGGATCAAAGGGGCCGTTTAGGGCCACATGCAGATGAGTTTGGAAATGCAGCAGCTGGCCCGCATGGCACAGTCCACGTGGTTCACGTGTCACCGTGCCCAGTTTACCCATGTGCTCCGTCAGGTAACGCACCACGATCTCATGCTCGTCGATCTCTTTCACATCCGTCAGGAAGGCGGTGTGATCTCCAGGCTTGGCCGTGCCCGCTAGAGCCATCGTCTCAACTTTCTGTCCTTTTCCTTGAAAGAGCAGCTCTGGGGAGGCTCCCAGGTAACCGCTTCCACCTTGGACCCAGGCGTAGCCCCAAGTATTCGGTGGGGCTGTCATCACACGCTCCAGCAACCTCACAGGATCACCTTCAGTAATGGTGCCGCTCTCGGTGAGCACGGGGACCATTTTTTCGAGTCGCTTGGAGAGAACCTCCTTACGGATGCGCCGAAACGCCATCTTAAACCATTCGGTCGCTGGCTTAGCCCATTGAATGTGCGGTGGCTGCGCTCCATTCCAGCCAGCATTTTGCGCCAGTGACTCCGGGGTGACTTCGATTAACTGGCTGGGCTTCTTCCACGGCTTAGGATCACTGAGGTCAAAGTCATTGATATAAAATGCGCCACCTCCGGCAGGGGCCTCTGCAAAAGATTCAAAGGGGCCTTGGCCGATCCACGCCCGTCCGCTGGGCAACCTGAAAAGTGCGATATCCATCATGTGTCTTGTATAGTGAAACGGATGGCACGTCGCGCAAGGGGCGAGGATTTCGCTTTTCCGTTTTCTCAATCCGCGTTTAGATGATGCCTATGCGTCTGACACATTTTGCATTAGCCCTCACCATCATCCTACTCGGCATCACTGGCTACCTCGCTTGGGAGGGGCAGCAGGCGGCCAAAGGGGCGAGAGAAGAACTGGCTTTTGTGAAAAATCAGCAATCGGCCAATCGCATGGCCAGCCCTGATCAGAGCTCCATGGTGCAAATTCCCACGGCCCCAGCAACTTCCATTGCCCCACCGCCAGCACCCCCGACTCCAGGCACCATCGCGCTCCAGCCTGAACCTGGAGAGATCATGGCCGGGGCAGGCACCTTGCCGGGGGGCGGCTTAACCGTGCCAAAAAGCGTGGCTGAAGCTGAAGCCAAAGGCATCTCGACAAATACCCTGACCCCACTCCAGAAGCTGGTCCTTGAGGCACAGCCCCTTGGGAAAGTGAAAACCGTGGTGAAGGAGCAAGGTTTTGTGATCTTGGATGTGGGTGCCAAGCAAGGACTCACCAAAGGTCAGAAATTCGAAGTGCGTCGGGCCAATTCCATTCTTGGCAAGATCACGGTGACGGATGCCATCGAGGACTCTGAAGCTGTGGCGGATCTGGATTTCACCACCATCCCTGCGGGCGTGAACATTGAGCCAGGAGACGAAATCATTGCCCCTGTGGCACGCTAATGGCCAGAATCCGAATTGATCTAGCCCTCGTTCAGCGCGGGCTTTCTCCCTCACGAGAGCAGGCCAAACGGCTCATCATGGCCGGTGAAGTCTTTCTTGGAGAGGAACTCATCACCAAACCTGGGTGGCTGGTGCGTCAGGATGCCATCTTGCGCGTCAAGGAACCTCCGCGCTTTGTCGGTCGTGGTGGCTTTAAGTTAGAAGGCGCGTTGGAGCACTTTAACCTTTCGGTGGAGGGGCTTGTAGCCATGGATGTAGGAGCCTCCACGGGTGGATTTACAGACTGCATGCTGCAGCGGGGTGCCCAGAAGGTATATGCCTTTGATGTGGGTACCAATCAGATGGTCTGGAAATTGCGCAGCGATCCTCGTGTGGTCTGCCGGGAGAACTTCAATGTCCGGCATCTTCAGCCGACCGACATGCCTGAAACCGTGGACTTCATCGTCGCGGACGTCTCCTTCATTTCGCTGACTCTCGTTCTACCGGGGGCCTTGTCCGTTCTTAAGGCCGGAGGTCAGGCCCTGGTTCTCGTGAAACCTCAGTTTGAGTTAAGCCGAGAAGAAATTGGCAAAGGCGGCATTGTGCGTGAGCCAGAACTGCACGCCAAGGCCTGCGCACGCATCCAAACCTTCGTAGAAAACCACGCTGAGTTGGAATGGAAAGGCATCACAGAATCTTCCATCCAAGGAACGGATGGCAATCGTGAGTTCCTAGCCTGGTTTATCAAGCGCTCCTCACCACAGTGAGAAACCAATGGCCACGGCTTTACGCACCTTGCGGTTCATCATGAGATACACACCTGCGATAGCGTAAAGCAGGTTGAGAGCACCTAACCAGAAGGGGAGAATGCTGGTAGGTAGGAGATTGTAGCTCTCTTGACCGACCGTAGGCTCGACCTGAGTGAGGAAAAAGACGCCCAACGCACTGAACAAAAGGAACATCAGGCCCAAGACGTGCCGACACCCGCTGCTAGCGGCCATCATCCCCTTGATTGGAAGGATGGTTAGCAAGTACCACAAGGTGGCTCCCAAAGCCCAAAAGTACACACCGTGTGCCACGAAAAGCCCCACGATGAATATGGCGACTAACAGATGGGAAATTAACAATTTGCGTGTGAAATGAACTTCTTCTCTCAAGAATGAGATACGGTTTCTTTGCACGTCCAGCATATTGCTTACGTTAATCCTGGCTTCAGATTTCAGTCAACCAGGAATGTCTATTAAATCGGTGAGTCTGTCTTTTGGGTATTTTAGGTATAAATATTTAAACCGATGTAAGTTAATGTGCACTGATGTGTCGGTCTATATTCATAGCGGCTGACGAATTTTCGTATCTCGTCACGGATACAAATTCGACCCTTTGGATTTAAAGTGCTGATCGACTGGGCCGTCAAAGCTTGGGAGTCGTCCTCCTCAGTCCTGTCTCTTTGTTCAGAGATTCTGAGAGGCAGTTGCAAGCCTGCGGGAGAATGCTCCAGTGAGTGATGCCTTCGTTTGTTCGCTTTCTTGTTTTATCGACCTTTTTCTGGATGTTCACCGCCTCGGCGGTGGCCAAGACCAAGGCGCGAAGTGCAGCGGGGAAGCCGAATGTCCTCTTCATCATAGCTGATGATTTAAAAGACTACGTGGGTTGGATGGGTGGGCATCCGCAGGCACTCACGCCCAACATGGATCGCCTGGCCAAAAAGGGCATGCGTTTCACCAATGCCCATTGCAACTACGCCCTCTGCAATCCTTCCCGCACCAGCCTGCTGACTGGCATGCTCCCGTCTTCCAGTGGCGTGTTTGGAAATGAGCAGGACTGGCGGCGCAGTGTTCAGGTCGTCGGTAAACCAACCCTGCCGGAGCATTTCCAGTCCATGGGTTTTGCCACAGAGGCCGGAGGTAAAATCTTCCATGCCAATCATGGCGGTCCTGACGGGCGCTTGGCGGGTTGGCATGGGGGGCGGCGTGGTTTTGAACAAGACAGTGCCTGGGGCACGCGCTTCCCTGAAGCAGGCGTGCAGATCCCCGATCTACCGATCCATACAGGTCAAAATTTCAATGGCCTCAACATCTGGCATTGGGACTGGGGCCAGATCAATGTGCCAGACGAACTGACAGATGATGGTGCGGTGACGATCTGGGCGGCGGATGTCCTCCGTCATAAGTCGAAACAACCCTTCTTCATGGCCGTGGGACTATATCGCCCCCATTCCCCCTGGTATGTGCCTCAGAAGTACTTTGACATGTTCCCTCTGGAAAGCATCCAACTGCCAGAGGTGAAGGAGGATGACCTGGATGATGTACCGACCTTTGCCAAGGGGCACGATAAACCAGACAGTTATCACGACGTGATCGTGAAGAGCAACAAATGGGCTGAAGCTGTGCAGGCCTATCTAGCCAGCATCGCGTTTTGTGATGCCATGCTTGGCCGCGTTTTGGAGTCACTGGAGTCGGGGCCGAATGCTAAGAATACCATCGTTGTCTTCACCTCTGACCACGGCTGGTATCTTGGGGAAAAGAAGATGTGGCACAAAGGTAAGTTGTGGGAGGAGACTACACGCATTCCCCTCAGCATTTATGCACCTGGTATCACGCAAGAAGATAGCGTGACGGATCAGCCTGTTTCTCTGGTGGATCTTTACCCCACGCTTTGTGATTTGGTGAAGATCAGCAAGCCGGAGCATCTGGATGGCCATAGCTTGCTGCCCATGCTGCGTGATCCGTCAGTGAAAAGCAAAACCCCTGCCATCACCACGATGGGTGGTGGGGACAAAGCCAGTTACGCTGCCCGCAGTGATCGCTGGCTCTACATTCGCTACGCCGATGGCAGTGAGGAACTCTACGATCATGAAAATGATCCTCATGAGTGGACGAATCTAGCCGGGCAGCCTGAACACGATGCCGTGAAGGCAGAACTCGCCGCGTTTTTCCCCAAGGAGTTCAAACGTGCCTCACGCACAGCGGCAGAAGTCGGCGTGACACCGAGTGCTGATGGCAGTGTGAGTTTGAAACTGCAAATGGGGGATGCGTTGACGGCTGAAGAGTCGCCGAAGCTTGCAGGTCGCGGGCTTTTCGTGGATGCCGCGTTCGACTATCATCCCCAAGTGGATCAAAATAGTACCCTGGTTTCCCAAGGGGGAGATCAAATGGGCTGGGCGCTGCATCTCGTGGCAGGCAAACCCACACTCAGTGTTTTTGTGGATGGCAAGATAACGTCCATCACGGGTGACGGCTTGGATGCAGGGCCATGCAATGTGCGGGCGATGATTGATGCCGATGGCCTCATGTCCATGGCGGTGCCTGGGCGCAGTGAGGTTCTGAGTCTGACGCCTTTTAGCAATGGTTTCCCAAGGCAGCCCAACCAAGGTCTGGCCGTTGGGCAGAGTTTTGGTCCCCTCAGTGTGAAGAGCTTTCCCAACAGCACACCTTGGGATGGTCCCGTGCAGCGTTTGCGGGTCTCCATCATGCCACCAAAAGAGACGATCGCTAAGCCGGGTAATTGACCCGGCCCTAGAAACAGGTTAAAGCCTACCTCCTAAACTCATGCGCTGCCGCATCATTAAAGACTTCCGCTTCGAGGCTGCTCAAACGCTGCCTAATCTCCCTGGGGACCACAAGTGTACTCGCATGCACGGTCATAGCTTCAAGGTGGAGATCGCTGTTGAAGGCGAGGTGGATCCACACATCGGCTGGGTTTATGACCACGCTGAAATCAGCAAGGCCATGAAGCCGCTGCTGGATCGCATGGATCACGCTTATCTCAATGAGATCGAAGGCTTGGAAAACCCCACCATCGAAAACATGGCAGCTTGGCTATGGCGGAAGTTATCTCCCCAGCTTCCCGGCCTTTGTGAAATCGTGATTTATGAAACCCCCACGGCACGTTGCGTGTTTCGCGGGGAGTTTTAAACCTGGATTCCACGGTTCAGCATGAGGCCTTGGCAAAAGCCTGAGTCTCAGCTCGGTTCGTATGCTGCGGGACTGTCTTTAAAAATACAGGACCAATAGGCACCTAGCCGCATCAGACCCGGACTTGCCGTCGCTGGCCGGGAATCAATTGCGAGGGATTCGGGGTAGCTTAGCGAAAGACGGGAGACAAAAGGAATTGGCGGGAAGCCGCTTCTTCTGCCATCGCTTCACGGCGCATGTGGGCACGTTTGCCACGCACGTTTTCCGTTCTGACCTTGGTGCTACGCACTTTAGAGCGGAGCATCCGTGGCTTAAGGTTGCGCATTTTCCGGTCCATCGTGCGCAAGCTCTGAACCAGCATAACAATAAGTGCTGAATTCACGGCGCTGGCCAAAAGGAGCAAAACATACTTGCCGATGGACATGGCCAGTGATGGCAGCCAAGCGGACGTTTCGGAGACAAACTTCAAGGCTGTACTTTCTTGGCCTGTGCTGTGAGCAGAAGCCAAATTGAGCAAGAAGAAGCTACCACCCACAATAGTGAGGGCGGCGGCCATGACAAAAGCAAAGTCAAAAGGGGACACTGGGGTCCGTGGGCTTGGGCGAGCGGGAGGCTCCGCCAAGTGCATGATCGGGAGAGCAGAACGGATCATAATAATTAGAGTCTATAATAGACTTCATACGATACACGCAAACTAATTATTCACTAAAGTTAATATTTTTATACTAAACTGTTCATTAGAACAAGTAAAAAGTACTAACTCTTAGTTACTAGCTTCAACTGGCGGCTTATTAGCTCGCCGAGCCAAGAACTCTTCTGCCAATGCCCGATAAGCTTGGGCACCACGACCGGCTGGTTCGTACTCAATGATGGACTTACCGTAACTGGGCGCTTCACCCAGGCGAACGGTGCGTGGAATGATGGCGTTATAGATCACTTCAGCGAAGTAGTTCTTCACATCATTGACCACCTGATTGGCTAATTTCGCGCGCTGATCGTACATCGTCATCACGATACCTTCCAAGAGAAGGTTCGGATTCGCACCGCAGTCGCGGATCTGTTGTACAATTTGCACGATGCTGGATAGACCTTCGAGTCCAAAGTATTCGCATTGGATCGGCACCAGCATCTCATCTGCCGCAGCTAAGGCGGAAGTCATCAGCACACCCAGGGAAGGTGGGCAGTCTAGAAAGACATAATCGAAATGGTTTGAATGGCGCAAGTGATCCAACACTTCACGCAAACGAGTCAGGTGATTGCCGCGCTGAGCCAGTTCGATTTCACAACCTGCCAGTTCCTGGTGACTGCGGATGATGGAAAGATTGGGCAAGCGGGTACTGCGAATGACCTCGTGGGGATCTGTATCCTCCACCAGGGCAGAGTAAATGCTGCCTCCTTCTTCCTTGGCTAGTCCTAGCCCACTCGTAGCATTCCCCTGGGAATCCAGGTCAATGAGCAGACATCGCACGCCTCGCTGCGCGAGACATGCGGACAGATTGATGGCCGTGGTTGTTTTTCCCACGCCGCCCTTTTGATTGGTGATCGCGACTATCCGCATAAGTTGCCTTGACGTACGACATTGAACGGGAACCATGCTTAGCGCCACAAAGAAATGGAATTCACGGAGAAATGGTTGGGAGAAATTGGTGGCTGGCAAGCCATGAAGGCCGCGCGCGGTCTCGTGGATGCTGGTCTGGTGGAACTGCAAAGTGCAGATGCTGGCCTCGTGCGCGGCCTCGCTGGCAGTGGAAAAATTAAATATGCATGCGGTCTGCGTATTCGGACCCGGAGCGATGTGGACAACCTCTGCACTTGCCCGGCTGCCCGTCGCAGCATGATTTGTGAGCACTCGCTGGCCGTGGCTCTCCTGCACATCAAGCTTGCTGCTACGCGGACAGTCTCCAGCTCCCAGCGTTCTTTTAGCGATCCCACTCTGCGTCGGGATGGGTCACCCTCCACCTCCATGCCGCCTCGGGGCGCGGCCTCGGCTCCGCCGCAAACACCACCCGCTCCCAAGGTCCGCCAGCCTAAACGTGTTCCGGGGCGCTACACGCTATTCCTCCCCGAGACTCTTTTGCAAGGCACCGCCCGCGAGCCGATGGGCGCCTATGTGAAATTTGAATCCGGGGGTGATCCTGAGGAGTCTTTGCTGGCAGCTTGGTTAGCAGAGCAGGGCATCCAGGGGCAGAGCGCCCCCATGTCGCTCAATGCCAAAGCTCTGGCGGATCTCTTGCCAAATTTGGCTGACCATCCCCGCCTCATCGCTGGCAAGCCCTCCGGTGGAGGTCAGCGGGTAGGAGTCGCCTCAGATCCTGTCCGGCTACCGCTGATGGTGGAAGCTGTCGGTGACCAAATCCAGCTCCGCCTGGAGGGCGCAGGGCAGGGGCCACTGCTCAAAAGCCAGCCCACAGGTTGGTGGGCCTGCCGGGAAACGGGCAGTCTGTTTCCTCTGCCATCAACGGAGGGAGAGATGGCCAAAGTCCTGGCCGAATTGCCCTGCCGCCGTCCGCTCTCTTGGCTGGTCACTCAGCGCGAAAATTTGGCGGATGTTTTCCAGGTGGAGACTCACGGCGCGGCGCTGGAGCGCTTCCACGTGGCCCCCGTTCCGTGCACTTTGGAACTGCGTCTGGATGGCTCCTTTCAGGCAGCGGATGTCATGCTCAGCGCTGTCTATCAGGGCCACCGGTGGAATGTCACCTCTGCGCCCACATCGGCTTCCGTGGAGAAAATATTTCCCATTCAGGATCAAGATGCTCCTGGCACTTTTTACGTTTCTAACAGGAATGTAGAATCCCGCCTTTTAGCCCGTTTGCAGTTCCTGGGTTTCAAGTCCGCTGGCCTCAAATTAGGCACGGTGGATACCGAGGTCTTCCGCCTCACGGGTCAGGAAAACGTCATGCGCTTTTATGCCTCTGACCTCCCACGCCTCCGGCATGAGGTGACCGTGATCGAGGGGGATAAATGGCGCGCCGCCACTCGCGGGATCGGGCGCATCCAGCCTCAGGTCCGCCAGACACCTGCGGATGATTCACGCGGCTCTGGGGCAGACTGGTTGGCCATGGAGTTCGGCTACGAGTCGCCAGACGGTTTCCGCCTGCCTCGCACGGAGGTGCTTCGTCTCGTCCGTTCAGGCCAGCGCACCGTCCAGGGGAAAAATGGCAAACGCTACATGCTCGATCTCCAGGAGGTGGAAGAATTTGAAGACACGCTCAAGGATGTGCCTTTGCAGCTTACGCCAGACGGTGCCCGCATCAGTGCGCTGCACGCCTCCTACTTCCTGCCTGAGTCTGAATCTGCCGCGCCTCTGCCGGAGGAAAAGGATACTCTCTCCATCCTGGGAGAGCTCGGCTCACGGCTGCGCCCCTACCAACTCCTCGGCGTCCGCTGGATGTCCTCGCTCGTCCAGGCGGGCCGGGGTGGTTTGTTGGGGGATGAAATGGGCTTGGGTAAAACCGTCCAGAGCATCGCCCTCATCGTCAGTTTCCTCTCCAAAAGACAAAAGCGGGAGCCCATCCTCATCGTCTGCCCGAAGTCGCTTTGTGGCAACTGGCGTGCTGAATTTGAGCGCTTTGCGCCCCACCTAAAGGTCACCATTTCCCAAGGAAGTAAGCGTGAAGAGGTGCTGAATCATTTGCACGATTGGGACGTGATAATTACCACGTATCAGTTGATAGTTAGGGACGTTGAAGTTTTAAACAAGCAGTCCTTTGGTCTCATTTTGCTGGATGAAGCCAGCTATATCCGCAACCCCGATACCGACGCGGCAAAGACCCTGCGTACCCTGCGTTCTCATGCCCGTATTGCCCTCACCGGGACACCGGTGGAGAACAGCACCCGAGATCTCTGGTCCATCTACCAGTTCCTCCTGCCTGGTTACCTGGGCAGCCGAGAGAATTTCAAAGAACGCTTTGACCAGCCTATCTCCACCGCCTTGGGCACCCCGGCAGGTCAGGCCGCCAGCGAACGTCTGAAAAAACTCATTCGCCCCTATTTCTTCCGCCGTACCAAGCGCGAAGTCCTGCGTGACCTGCCTGAAAAGATTGAGCAAGTCCTCTGGTGCGACCCCAGCCCGGCCCAGGGCGAGGTCTATCGTCGTCTTCTGGAGGAAGGGCGCGAGGAGATCAAAGCTGCCCGCAAGCGCTCCGGCCAAGGCGGGGCAAAGATGACCATGTTCACCGTGCTCCTGCGTCTCCGCCAGGCTTGCTGCGATCTCCGCCTCACCGGACTCAAAAGCGACACCATCGGCAAGCTGGATCGGGAAGACCTCTCCGGCAAATGGCCCATGCTCCAGGAACGGCTGGAATCCATCATTGAAGGTGGTGGTAAGGTTCTTATCTTCAGTCAGTTCGTTCAATATTTACGTCATGTGCGTGATTATTTGGACGAGCAAAAAACCACGTATGCTTATCTGGATGGCAGCAGTCAGGATCGCGATGCGCAGGTGAAAACCTTCCAGACAAACCCTTCCTGCCGGGTTTTCCTCATCAGTCTCAAGGCCGGCGGTTATGGTCTTAACCTCACCGCGGCAGACCACGTCATCCTGCTGGATCCGTGGTGGAACCCAGCGGTCGAATCTCAGGCTATTGACCGTGCCCACCGCATCGGTCAGCAGCGTGTCGTCACCGCCTATCGTTTGGCCATTCGTGGCACGGTGGAGGAGCGCATCCTCGCCCTCCAGGCGAAAAAGCGCGGCTTGGTCGAAGCTGCCCTGGATGAGCAATCACCTCTGATGGCGGGCTTGAATGAATCTGATCTGGAGGACCTCATCGCTGGATAGTCTGCCTTTCATCACAAAAGGCCTCATTCACACGCGAACGAGTGACAAGAAGATTTGAAACCTACGCGTCGCGAAGTGAGTAATGATCTTCCATGCCTTCCGTCCTTGCCCTCTACGCCCATCCTGATGACATCGAATTCGTCGCCGCAGGTACCATGCTGCTGCTCCAAGAGCGTGGCTGGGACCTGCATTACATGAACATGTGCACGGGCAATGGCGGCTCCGTTCAAATGGACGGCCCCACCACCTCACGCACCCGTCTGGCAGAGGGGCAAGAGGCGGCCCGCATCCTCGGTGCAGCTTTTTATCCTCCCATCAGCGATGACCTGGAGCTGACTTACAGCGTGCCTCTGCTGCGCAAAGTTGCCGCCGTCGTCCGGGAAGCCAAACCCAGCATCGTGCTGACCCATTCTCCCTCCGACTACATGGAGGATCATCAAAACGCCCAGCGTCTGGCCTGCACCGCTGCTTTTGCCCACCCCATTCAGAACTTCGTCACCGATCCCCCGCGCGATTCCTTCCTGCATGATGTCACCGTTTATCATGCCATGCCGCATGGATTGTGTGATCCCTTGCGTAAGCGCATCCACGCCGGAGCCTATGTAAATACCACCCGCGTTCACGCGAAAAAGCGCGCCGCTTTGGCCGCACATGTCAGTCAAAAACATTGGCTGGATGTCACTCAGGGCATGGATTCCTACCTGGTTAGCATGGACGAATCTTCCAAAAACGTCGGAGCCCTTTCCGGTAAGTTCGAATACTCAGAAGGCTGGCGCCGCCACCTGCATCTGGGGTACAGTGCTGCCGCCATTGATCCCCTCAGCGAAGCCCTGGGAGAAGACTGCCTCATCAACGAAGCCTATGAAGCTTGGTTGAAGGAGTAACTCAACTTACCAAGTTAGACTCGTCCTTAGCCGATCCGCCGGAACGGCTAAGGACTCCAAACCGATACTTTATCGTGGCAGCGGCGGGCGGAGCTTACCTTGGTGGGCGCGTTTTAAGAGTGCTTCAATAGCAAACATGTCTGATTGAGGCAGGACGACGACAAGGGTCTGATCCACGGCATTGTAATGCGCATAGCCTGTATTGGAGGGAGCACCTAAATCAAAATTGATATTATAGCTCTTAAACATAGGTTTCATGTCAGCGGAGAGTTCTCCAGCCTGGGTTCTGAAGCTGTTGATAATCTCGTCTGTCATCATGAATACCTGGCCGGAAAACAAGGGACGAGTATCCCTGAAGACTGGCTTAGCGATGAATTCCATGACAAGCGACGACGGGTCGGTTCCCCGTATCTTCCATTCGCAGCCTGAGAGTTCGGCAATGTAATTGAAAACTTCAAAGACTGGAACCTTAGCCAATTCCAGCGTGAGACTAACTTTGCCAATTTCAGCAGGAACCTGGATGGTGATTACTTGCGGGGGACTACCTGTCGCCAACTTCCAGACTTCTGTCGCCGCTACTTGAAGATCCACGTCAGTAACCTTGTAAACAGGTAATGTGGAAAGCAGTACTTTGAGATCGTTATCCTGCAGTTTTTGGGAAGCATCCTTTTCCGGCTTCGTTTGTGCTCCTGCGAGGGATGTTAGGGAAATAAAGGCGAGGACTGAAAAGGCTCTCTTCAGGGGCGCTGAAATTGGATTAAACTTTGGCTTAGTTGGATGGAGTAGATTCATGAAAATGATAAAGCTCGACCATAAAATGGCCGAGCTTTATCGTTCAGGTCAACCTAAAACTACCTAATAAGGAAACTCAGCGCTCCTTCGAGGATGGCGCGTTGAGAAACTTCTTCACTTCATTGAAAAACCCATCGGGGGCGACTTGCTGCGCATGGTCACGCACACCTTCGAACCAGCTTTGAGTGCTCGGGGTGTGGCTCTTGGCCACATCGAGCAGCAGTTCCATGGTGATGGGGACAGCTTGCCCTGTGTGAATGGCGGCCGAGAGGGCCAGTTCAGCAGCGCGATCAAACACCCACCCCATGTCGGCACCTGAGAAACCATCTGTCGCTTCGACCAAGGCATCGACATTGAGATTGGAGATCGGCTTATCTTTAGCCAGCAAGGTAACGATCTGGGCACGGGCAGCGGCATCGGGCGGCTGCACAAAAATAGCCTGATCAAACCGACCTGGACGGCGGAAAGCTGGGTCCAACGACCAAGGCTGATTGGTGGCACCGATCACCAGCACGCGCTGGTTTTCATGCAGTCCATCCAATTCATGCAGAAACTGGTTCACCAGATTGCGCAGTTGGCTTTCACGCACATTGCGACGGTCTTGCGCCAGAGAATCCAGATCATCAAAGACAAGGACACAAGGGGCATTCGCGCGCGCTGTTTCGAAAATCTGATGCAGATTCCGCTCCGTGCTGCCGAAGTAAGGGTCAAAAATTTCGTGCAGACCTACGGAGAGGTAATTGCACGGCACTTCGCCCGCCACGGCACGCAGCACCATGGTCTTGCCACAGCCTGGAGGACCATAAATGAGGATGCCACCACCTGTGCGCCGCCCATAGGCTTTGTACAGATCTGGATATTGCAGCGGATAGATGATCTTCAGGCGGATCTCTTCCTTGAGTTCATCCATCCCGCCGACATCGGCAAAGGTGGTCTCAAAGCGGTTCGGATCACCTGGGGTGAAAAACGTCTCTGGCCGCCATTCATACGGAGGCTCTTCAAACGGGTCTTCGTAGAAATCCTGCGTCGAGTCGCCATCCTCCAGCGGTTCATTGCTGGAGGCCGGTTCAGGCGCGGCTGGAGCAGGGGAAGTGCGACGCGCATCGCGCGCCGTGCGGCCCAGTTCACGTTCCAGGGCAGGGTCACTCATCGTGCCGTCAATTTGCGCAGCCCGGTCAAAGTGTTCGATGGCCTTCGCTCGATCATTTTCACTCAGGAAAACGCGGCTGAGCAAAAGATGGGCAGAGGCATTGTCTGGCTCCTGGATCAAGACACGCTCAGCCCGCACAGCTGCGCCGGAGGCATCGCCTTCCGTAAATAAGACACGCGCTACCCCTAACTGGGCATCGGTGTGGTCGGGATCAATGGCAAGGACGTGCTCAAATGCTTCGCGTGCTTCATCCAAATGCAGAAGCTCCATGCTGGCACGGCCAAAGAGCAAAAGAAGGGAGATATTATCGGGCGACTGCTCGAGAGCGTCACGGATGGCCTGGAGTGATGACATAAGCCTTTTTGGGAAAGGTGTGCTAGCACACGGGTGCTGTCACACGGGCAGTTAAAAGCGGCTGGCGGAGGATGCGAGAGATTTCTTTCAGGTTTCAATGGTTCTACGTTCCAAGTTGAAAAGCGGCTGACCTCGTCTCTTGATGGTAGCAACAATTTAACCTTTCTTATTCATCATGCTTTTTGACTGGATCGCTGCTGCCCGCCCGAAGACACTTGGGGCCGCGATTGCGCCCGTGGTGGTCGGGTCTGTTTTGGGATGGAAAGTCAGTGGAAGCTGGAGCTGGACCCTGCTTTTTTGCACCTTGGGCAGCACCATAGCGCTGCAAGTGGCCACCAATTGGTTCAATGACGCCCTGGATTTCATCAAAGGCGCGGATACAAAAGCCCGCGTGGGACCACGCCGTATCACCGCCGCAGGCGCGGTTTCTTCCGCTGCTGTCATGCGTGCCGCCTGGCTGATGCTCGGTGTGGCCGCCGTGCTGGCGATTCCGCTGATCCAGGCTCGTGGCTGGGCCATTGTCTTCATTGGCATCCCTTCGCTCTACTTTTGCTACGGCTACACCGGTGGCCCCATGCCCCTGGCTTATCGCGGCTTGGGGGAGCTGTTTGTGATCTTATTCTTTGGGTTCGTCGCGGTGCTCGGCTCCGCTTTTGTACAGTCGGGAGAGTGGCTGGAAGGCGGCCTCGTGGCGGGCTTCCAGATCGGTTGCTTATCCACCGTACTCATTGCCATCAATAATTTGCGTGATCAGGCCGAGGATCGCGGCACCGGGAAACGGACCCTGGCGGTGCGTTTTGGCACCACCTTTGCACGTTTAGAGATCACGCTACTGATCGTCTTAGCGCATCTCTCGGGCCTCTATTGGTGGCAGCACGACTTCCCCCTCGCGCTCACCTTTCCGCTGGCGGTGGCTCCCGTGGGGCTGCTTTTGATCCTCCGTATCTGGACCGTCGCTCCCGGTCCCAGTTACAATCGCTTCCTGGCCCTCAGTGGCATGCAGTTACTCTTGTTCGCCGGATTGTTCTGCTGGGGCGTATCTAGGACCCATATCACCCTTTTGTGAGCCAGGACTCCCCCATCTATGTTTATGAATACCTGCTGCGCAGTGGCGTCGCGCTGAATTCAGCGTCCCATCGGCGTGTGTTTCCGGGGGCTTTGCTACGGGTAGGTTCAGGCTTTGGTTGTGTGCATCCTTGGCCTGAGTTTGGCGACGCGCCGATTGAAGAGCAATTGAAGTTATTGGCTCAAGGCATCACCACACCCGTGACCGAGATGGCCTTGCACTGCGCCGCTGTGGATGGTGCCGCGCGGGAGGCGGGCGTGAGCTTGTTTGCAGATTTGGAAATCCCGCGCAGTCATTACTCCTGGTCTTTTGCGCAGGAAACCATGCCTCAGTTTGAACGCGTCCTTTCAGAAGGTTGGCTGGCCATCAAAGCCAAAGGCTACGCGAACTATGGCGAAACCACACGCTTTCTGGAAAACTGCGCACGCATGTCAGACGGGCGCGATCTTCGTTTCCGAGTGGATTTTAACGGCTGCCTGGATGCCGAGGCCTTTCAAAAATTCATCGAGTTCATGCCTGTGCGTGTTTATCGGCAGCTCGACTTTGTCGAAGATCCGTTTCCTTACGATGCCGCTCAGTGGGCAGCCTGTCAGTCCAAATGGGGCGTGAAGCTGGCGCTGGACAAAGGCTGGCGCGACGGCTCCTCCGGCTATGATGCCGTGGTGGTGAAACCTGCCCGCCGGGATTGGCGTGTGGTCGCCGAAAGGCATCCTGAAAAACCTCTCGTACTCACTTCCGCCATGGATCATGCCCTGGGGCAGATGTTTGCCGCTTATGAAGCATCCGTGGCGCGGAGTGAAATCGGCGATCGTGTGGGTCTCTGCGGACTGAGCACGCAGCACTTGTTTGAGCCGGATGACTTCTTCGAGCGTGTCCAGGTTTCTGGCGGCTGGATGACGCCTGACCTCAGCGGCGGCGGGCTTGGGTTTGGCGATGTTTTGGAGCGTTTGCCCTGGAGGCTGCTGGAATGATGACCTTGGATTGGCAAAGCCCCGCGAATCACATCGCGGTGAATCCTGCCCAACCCCAGGCTGCGGCAGGGCTGGATGAGTTCCTGGTTTCACAGGGGCTGAAGGGACTGTGTCTTTTTCAGACATCCGGCAGTGAAGGGGAGCCAAAGTGGGTCGGCCTAACCAAAGAAGCGTTCATGATCTCCGGTCGCTCCGTGAATGCACACTTTGAAATCACAGCGGCAGACCATTGGCTCATCGCCTTACCACTCCACCACGTCGGCGGTTTCTCCATCCTCGCCCGCGCCCACCTCAGCGGCAGCCGTATCACCCAAACTCACGTCAAATGGAACCCGCGTGAGTTTGCAAAACTTTGCGCAGAGCAGGGGATCACCCTCGTCTCCCTCGTCCCCACGCAGGTGCATGATCTAGTGCAGGCGCGTGTCGTTTGCCCAGACACCTTGCGTGCCGCCATCGTGGGCGGCGGCGGCATGACACAGTCCCTCGCAGATGCCGCCATGGAGCTAGGCTGGCGCGTTTTCCAAAGCTACGGCATGACCGAAGCAGGCTCGCAAAAAGCCACCCAACTTTACAACAGCTTCGGTGCCGTGTTTGACGTGAAGTCTCTGGAAGTCCTCCCGCATTGGCAGGTGAGCACAGATGCCGATCAGCGCCTAGTTTTACAAGGCCCCGCCTTGGCACGCGGTTATGCCAAACGCCTTTCCCAGGAATGGACCTGGGAGGAAATCCCCACCACCGGATGGGTCACGCGGGATCAGGTCCGTCTCTGGATGCATGGCACACGCCAGTATCTGCAATTCACCGGGCGTGAATCTGGCTACATCAAGATCCTGGGCGAGCTAGTGCATCTAGCC
>JAOZVT010000191.1 GCA_025869455.1 Prosthecobacter sp. | reverse complement strand
AGCGGTGTGGCGCTATCGCTTCCCACCGCACTCCGGGACGCTCCGCGACTTTGTGCATCCTAGCCATCCACACAGCTTTCATACCTCAGGCAAGCGAGGAAATTCCATTCAGTGTTTCCCCACTTCCACGCCTAGCTCCTTGAGCTGCTGGCGCACAATCTTGAGCACTTCCAGACCATCGTTGGTGATCCGGTAAGCACGCGGAGCTTTCGGCCCACGATCCGCATCCACGGTCGAAACCAGCCAGCCATTGTTTTCCATCCGCTTCAGCAGTGGATACAGCGTGCCAGGACTGACCTCATAACCATGATGGCGGAGTTCCTTGATCATCCATTGGCCGATCACATCCCCTTTGGCCGCATGATACAAGATATGTACTTTCCAGAAGGAAAGTAGGATCTCGCGGTTGATGAGCTTCAGGTCCATGACGATTCTGAAACATTGAGCACGAATGCCCCAAATGCCAAGCCTGGAATGTCAGCTCCGCCTCAATGAGCAGAAGCTGTCCAAAGTCTTGAAACAACCACCCTGAACCGCACATCGTCTGTGCGGTGCGAATCAGACTTCCGACTACCGACGATTCTTCATGAAGCGCTCCAGATCTTCCAGGAACTTGGCCACACTGTCACGCGGCTTAATATCCTGCGCACGCTTCAGCAGAGGAATCGCTTCAGCATACTTACCCATGCCCGCGTAAAGCTGAGCCAAGCGCACCTTCGCATCGGCCTCGAAGGCTTCGATCCCGCCAGCAGTCTCGAAGTAAAAAGCAGCTTTTTCGTTGTTGCTCTCCTTTTGATAATAGCCACCCAGCAGCAATAAGGTTTCGCCATCCAGCGGATCTTGCTCAGCCACCTTGGTCAGAATCTCGATCGCTTCTTTTTCCTTCCCTTCAGCCATGCCGATCTTGGCCTCCAGCTTCATCACACGGCGGCTATCTTCAGGCGTTAACTTAGCCTTACCCGCCTGGACTTTTTGCAGGAGATCACGGGAGGATTTGTAGCCTTCTTTGGACAGCAAAATTTCAGCCGCACGCAGAGGACCCGCCACATCTTTGCCACCTTCTTTTTCGTAAGCCCGCAGGTAAGCACTCGCCGCCACGCCCAGCATGCCTTCATTCACATAAATATCTCCCAAGGTGGCCAGTTGAGACGCTTGCAGTTTGCCCATGCGATCCAGCACTTCAAAGTTAGCCGCAGCGGCCAGCATGTCCTTTTGTCCCATGTAAGCATTGGCTTGCAGAGACCACAGGCTGTCATCATCCGGTGCCTTTTTCAGCATGTTATCCAGCATGGAAACGACATCGGCAAAACGCTCCTGCATGTAGAGAGAACGCAGTAGCCCCATCTCCCAGTCTTTCACATCAGGACTGAGCACCACCGCTTGACGAAAGGCCGCTTCCGCCGAAGTGAAGTTTTCCAAGGTGAGGTAGGAAATGCCTAACAATCCATAATTCGTACCATCGGCTGCACCCAGACGAATCGCTTCGGTAAAATGATGCACCGCCTCTTTATGGGCCCCCGCCTGAGCGTAGAGAATGGCTAAGTTCGCATGTGCTTGGCGATAGTCAGGGAACTTCCCAAGCGCTTTGATAAACTCGACCGCAGCCTCTTGTTTCCGATTCTGCTGGAAGTGCAAATTCCCGATCAGGAAGTCAAACCGAGCACTGCTATTGGGCAGTGCCCGTA
>JAOZVT010000190.1 GCA_025869455.1 Prosthecobacter sp. | reverse complement strand
CTCTCCTCACCGAACCGGACGTGCACCTTTCAATGCATCCGGCTCTCCGTTTAAACGCTGGCGAACGCCATAGCCACTTCAGTGAAACGCGAGGTCCATGTGTTCCTGAGTTCCGACCTCAGGTAGGGATTACCTTCGGGCAGACGCCACCTGAACTGCTTCTTGCCTTGCCCAACTAACCGATACAGTGTTTCACCGCTGAGTTTGCCGTTATTGGTCTTGCCAAATAAAACCCAAGTCTTACTTTGGCTGGGCTTAGGTGCTTTGCACCATTGGCGCATCAGGGGTTTGATACGGGAGCGGTATTTGTGAGCCAGCCAATGGGCCAGTTTCCAAAACACGATACGATCGATATAGCTGAATGCTTTGGCTTTGAAATCAACGAATTGATAAAACGCGGCCCAGCCTTTCAGCTTTCGGTTGATCGATTCAACCATGTCGATCTTACTTTCACTGTGGTTACCTGAGAGCAGTGCCGTCAGTGAGGCTGCGAAGCTTCTGGCTTTGTCTCGTGGAATCGTCGTTACCACACGCATGTCGCCGTAGCGGCTACGCTTGCGGATGATCCGATGGCCCAGAAAAACAAATCCATGGCGGTTGCAGGAGCTGAGTGCAACACGGTTATTGAATTGAAGCGGGTGCATCATGCTGCATCGCCATTGCTTTTTCCATCACCTCGGTCATCACTTCAATCGGACATTTCCAGTTAAAGCGTTTGCGTGGCCGAATGTTCAGCTCGTAGGCAATGGCATCCAGCTGTTCCTGGCTGTATACAGACAAGTCTGTGCCCTTGGGCAGGTACTGGCGGATCAAGCCATTGATGTTCTCGTTGCTGCCGCGCTGCCAGGGGCTGTGCGGGTCACAGAAGTAGATGGCCACCCCCGTCTTCTGGGTGATCTCGGCATGCCGGGTCATCTCCCGGCCTTGGTCATAGGTCATGCTCTTGCGCACCGCCAGCGGCATCCGGTTGAGGGCCGCACTGAAGCCCTCTACGGCCGAAGTCGCCGTGGCATCGTTCAGCTTGATCAGCATCAGGTAGCCGCTGGTGCGTTGGTTCAGCGTGCCCACGGCAGAGGCGTTGGCCTTGCCTTTGATCAGGTCACCCTCCCAATGCCCCGGCATCAGGCGGTCTTCAATCTCCGGCGGACGCACATGAATGCTCACCATCTCCGGGATCTGGTTGCGCCGATCAACGCCTCCTGCACGTGGCCGGCGCGTACTCTTGCCCTGGCGCAGGCACCGGATCAGCTCCTTGCGCAGCTCACCCACAGGCAGGGCATAGACCGCGCTATAGATCGTCTCGCGACAAACGTAAACGTCTTCAAAACTGGGAATATCCATGCTGCGCAGCTTGCCGGCAATCTGCTCGGGAGAGAAGTTTTTCGCAGCAACACCACCACCAACTCAAGCAGTTCGCTGCCCAGCACCAGCTTCTTTTGCGGGCGACAGACCTCTCGACGTTGACGCATGTGGCCCTGGGCCGTAGGTGCGTGATAGATGCCGTTGGCGCCCGTGTTGCGCCGCAGTTCACGACTTCGTGGAGGGGCTTCGGCCAAGCAACCGGGCAATCTCTCGCCGGCCCATGCCATGCAAGCGGCTTACCTGAATCGTGGCGCGTTCTTCTATGCTGAGTTCT
>JAOZVT010000189.1:878-1690 GCA_025869455.1 Prosthecobacter sp. | reverse complement strand
ATTGTAGGAGTGAGCCTGCTCGCGATGACGGCCTCACAGCCAACCAATCCCCAACTGACTGCCGCCAATCCCAATGTAGTAGTTAGCTAGGTTAGTTGTAGATGCTCAAGTCCAGATAGCAGATGCGAAAGACAAGTTTGTACGGCGCTCCGAGGGTGTTCTGATTTGTCGTGAAAGTGCGGGAGTATCTGATGAGTATGGTTGATGGCTTTTAGCCTCGATGCCAGCTAGATTTAGAGCTTTCCACGATCAAGGAAGGATATGAAAAAGCTCATTGCAGTTATGGGGATGTGTGTAGCACTTGGCGGTTGCGCTACGTCGCACTACACCGTAGGCCGAGACTTTCCGTCCGCTAGTGTGACGAACATTACCAAAGGCAAAACTACGACGGCCGAATTGAAGTCGCTGTTCGGTGAGCCATACACCAAGAGCGCAGTCAGCGAGACTGACGAGAAGTGGATATACACCTACACCAACGGCTCAGCCCATGCTCAAAGCTATGTGGTCACCATGAAGGTGACGACTACTGGCACTCAGAAAACTCTCGACGTCCTGATCCGTAATGACGTAGTCATCAACTACACCTTCAGCGAAGGCCCCGCTCCAGGCACTACCACTGCGACGAACTGAGATCGCCTCTTCGCCGTTGGGCGACCCACCGCGCTCAGTAAGTTGTTGATGGAGCAAGATCATGGACAGAACATATGCCTTCGTGGATGAGTCCGGGAATGCCGACCTTGATACGTCAAAGGGAGGAAGTTCGGGCTACTTCATCGTGTGCTCCATTCTAGTGGCAGAGAAAGACCTGGGAG
>JAOZVT010000189.1:0-868 GCA_025869455.1 Prosthecobacter sp. | reverse complement strand
ATTTTCAAACAGGCGAGATCAAATCCAGCAATCTGAAGCCCAAGGATTCAGATCGCCGTGTTCGAATCCTCAACGAGCTAGCCGAGCTTCCATTCAAGCTCTATTTCACCATCGTTGATAAGTCTCGAATTCACAAAGACGGTGGCCTCCGCATCAAAACCTCGTTCATAAAATACGTGAACGGATTGCTATATGAACGTTTATTCCGTGCATACCCTGACCTCCAGATGATCGTAGACGAGCATGGTGGCCAGGAGTTTCAGGAGAGCCTAAAAAGCTACGTTGCAGAACGTTTCGTCGACGACCTATTTGGCGATAAGGATGCTTTCCAGACGATAGCCAGTAAGGACAACGTTTTGGTTCAGGTTGCAGATTTTTTTGCTGGCTCAGTAGCTCAGATTTACGAGGAGAAAGCATCGGAAGAAGCAGTTCTTGCCTACAAGAAAATCCTTCGCAGCCTAACTCTTGGAATGCTGGAATGGCCATCCAAGTACCAGTCTCTTCTGCCGCCGCCGACGGATGAGTCTGGGTATGCTGACTACCAGGTACACCAAGAAGCTCTCCGCCAGGCCGACCGTTTTAGCGAGCGGGTTGGTAGGCACCCTGATGAGGATCAACGTCTTCAGCTAAGCATCTTGCGGTTCTTGAGATTCCAAAGTGAATTCGTCACGAGGGACTACGTTCTGACCACGGAGATCATGGCCCATCTAAAAGACAGCGGATTGGGAGAGGTCAACGGCCAGAGAATTCGCTCCAGTGGCATTGCCAAGCTTCGGGATGCAGACGTCATCATCACAAGCGCAGCTAAGGGCTACAAGATTCCGCAGACGCGTGCGGACATCAATGAGTTTCTTGAATGGGCGTCAGG
>JAOZVT010000188.1 GCA_025869455.1 Prosthecobacter sp. | reverse complement strand
TCTCCACCTCCTCCGTCACCTTCCGGGTCACCTATTCAGAGCCTGTCACAGGCGTCGCTGTGGGTCGCTTTGTCGTCATGCCAGTTGACGGCAGTGACATCGTTGGCACCGTCGCAGGCGTCACTCCTGTGAGCACTTCCGTTTACGATGTGGCCGTTTCAGTCACCAGCGGTACGGGGGAGTTCCGTCTGCGCGTTCAGGACTGAATGAGTAAAAATACACACCCGATTAACCCATTTGTACCATCAATCTCCAATCTTATTAATGCAAATTTCATCACTTTTACTGCGACGTATTTTTCACAAGATCTGCCTGTGCGGCTATCTTGGTTTATTCGGTAGTTCAACACAGAAAACTTTTGCTGATCCGGCACTCTTCACGGGTGGTGATATTGCCTTTACTCTCATCAATTTAGATGCACCAGATAGCTTTACTTTTGTCTCATTGTTAGAGAATCCATTTTTTGCGAAATAGTTAAATTCAATCATTTTGCTTATGTTTTCTACTCCTCTAAAACGTTTTGCTGGGCCAATCACTACTTTGCTGATGGCCCTATTTTCTATCACGTTACACGCCCATACATGGTCTGTAAGCAGCCAATCGGTGACCACTGAACCCTTGAGGGGAATCTGGGGGACGAGTGCTAGCAATGTATGGGTGGTGGGTGGCTCAACGAATAATGCATTCATCCTGAAGTGGAATGGGGCATCTTGGAGTTCTCAAACGGTCCCTAGTCAAACGGGTGGGCGGCTCAGCAGTATCTGGGGCGCGGATGCAAACAACCTGTGGGCCTGTGGGAACAATGGCCGAATCGTGCGCACAACGGATGGCGGAGCCAATTGGACGGTGGTTACTTCGCCGATCTCTACCAGACTATCGACAATTTGGGGGGCCAGTTCTACGGATATCTGGGCCGCAGGTGATGGTGGAGTGATTATTCATTGGAATGGTGCCTCCTGGTCCGTTGTCACATCTCCCACCGCAGACAACCACCGCATGCTCTGGGGTTCTGGTGCCAGTGATATCTGGCTGGTTTCTGATAATGCAGGCACCAATGGGGTGATGCACTACAACGGCAGCACTTGGTCAGTCTATTCGCAGTCGATTACTCAACGTCCTTGTTTCAGCGTCTGGGGTTTGGATACGAACAATGTCTGGGTGGGAACCAATCTCAACTCCACTACTAAAGTCCCAGATATCTTAAAGTGGAATGGCAGTTCCTGGTCTCAAAGCAATACGGGCTTACCCGCTAACACTTTAAATAATACCCGTGGTTTTGCCGGAACGTCGGCATCCAACCTTTGGCTATGCAACGATCAATTAGGCTATATTGGCTATTGGAATGGAGCTACATGGACTCAAGATACTTCTAACACTGCCAATAGCCTTCAATCCATTTGGATTTCACCTGCGGGGGACTTTCTTGTGTCTGTGGGGACAGGTGGCGTCATTGTTACCTTGGTTCCGCCGAGTTTAGCCGATGCCCCCACCGTGACGACACCAACAAGTGCCAGCGTGACAGAGAATAGCGCGACTTTGGGGGGCAATGTAACCGCTGATGGTGGCGCTTCCATCACAGAACGTGGGGTGGTGTATGCCTTGACCGCCACCAATGCCAACCCTGAAATTGCAGGAACTGGCGTGGTCAAAGTCGCAGGCACCGGAACGACGGGAGTCTTCACCGTGAGTGCCA
>JAOZVT010000187.1 GCA_025869455.1 Prosthecobacter sp. | reverse complement strand
CATGAGATCCTTTGTGAATGTCAGTCTCTTCTGGGCCGTGCTGAATCTTTTCCCCATCATTCCTCTAGATGGTGGTCATATCATGCAAGCCGTGGTGGGACCCCAGCGTCAAAAAATGGCTCTGACCATCAGTCTCGTCTGCGCTGTGGGTTTCGGTGTTTTAGCCATCATTAGAGGCCAGCCTTTTATTGGGATCTTTTTTGGACTGTTTGCCTTCAATAACTGGAAGCAGTTGAAGGGGGAACAACCCACCATGATGCCTTAATTTCCGTTTCATGTTCGTATTATTTCTGCTATGCCAGCTCTCGACGACCTCCTTACTTGCCTGCGTTTCCCTAGCGTTTCCACAGATTCTCGGCACAACGCAGACACACGCGCCTGCGCAGACTGGCTGGTAGCCAAACTGATCTCCATGGGGTTGACCGCAACGCTACATGAGACCCCGGGCCATCCCGTCATCGTGGCTAAAAACCAGCACATTGCAGGTCGTCGCACGGTTCTGCTCTACGGTCATTATGATGTGCAGCCCGCCGAACCCTTTGCGGAATGGAAGTCGCCCCCTTTTGAGCCAACCATAAGAGATGGCGTCATTTTCTGCCGAGGAGCCACGGATAACAAAGGCCAGCTCATGGCACATGTCTCAGGACTGGCGGAGACCTTGGCCAAGTATGGTGATCTCCCTGTGAATCTGACCATCCTTTTCGAAGGCGAAGAAGAGATTGGCAGTCCGAATTTGAAACCCTTCTTAGAGGCACATCGCGCAGAATTGGCCTGCGATGTAGTCGCTATTTCGGATACGGGTATGGTCGGCCCTGGCATCGGTACCTTTACTTATGGACTGCGTGGCATCGCCTGCATGGAAATCAAGGTACATGGCCCAAGTATCGACCTTCACTCGGGAATCTTTGGTGGTGCCGTGGCAAATCCCGCCACAATCGCCGCCCGTCTAGCGGCTACTTTACACGATGATCAAGGGAAGGTAATCATTCCCGGTTTCTATGACGCAGTCCAACCCTTGGCGGATTGGGAACGTGCCGCCTGGGCAGAATTGGGAGATGGCGATGCAGAAACTCTGATGTTAACAGGATCTCCCGCTCTCTTTGGGGAACCTGGGTACACTGAGCGTGAGCGTCGCTGGGCGCGGCCAACTGCCGAGATCAACGGCATCGGCGGTGGTTACCAAGGTGAGGGCTCAAAGACCGTGATACCACGGGAAGCCTTTGTGAAATTCTCCTTCAGGCTCGTGCCTGACCAAAACCCTGACCACATCTTGGACCTCGCCTGCGCCTATCTCAGCGCGCATGCCCCAACGGGCGTACGGCTTGACATTCAGCGTGGACACACAGGTCATGCCTACCTTATGGACCCTCATAGTTCTCTGGGACAGGCTGCCCAGCGTGCCCTAACCACCACTTTTGGGGGTAAAGTGGCCCTCATTCGTGAAGGCGGTAGCATCCCTATCGTGCAGACATTCAAGGATGTCTTGAAAGCCGACACCCTCTTGCTCGGACTTGCTCTTCCAGATTGCCAAGCCCACGCGCCTAATGAAAACTTCCCCATTGCCAACTTTGAAGCAGGCATTCGCCTCAATCAGGCACTGTTGCAGGAATTAGGCGCTCAAGGCTGAAACTAGATTTAGGCTTCTCTGATTTTGGATGCTGGCGTTTAAAGATGCTGCAGAACATAATCCCAAG
>JAOZVT010000186.1 GCA_025869455.1 Prosthecobacter sp. | reverse complement strand
AAGCGATTCCTGGCCTGTGTTGCCCTTGTATCGGATGTGGCGAAAAGAGAGGCGACGCTAAAAGCCTTTCAGGAGAGGAAGGCCACTTGGGTAAAGCTGGGTGATGCAGATGCTATGCTGAGGATCTCGGCTTCGCCATTGCCGGATAGTTCTACGAATTCATCTCTTATTCCGTATTGGACGGAAGTGCACTATCTTGAGCTTCAAAGTGCTCAATTGAAGGAGGATGCGGAGTGGATTGAACAGAGCTGGAAGTGACTCCTGGGCGTCGTCCCAGTGGGGGCAATCTGGTGAAATTTAGGAGGGGAAGTTTGATGTTCTAGAGCTTTCGTCCACCTGCTGGCGCAGGCAGCTACGAGGGGGACGCTTCGCGGAAAACGGTGATTGGCTTGGGGCGGACGAATGCCGACGAGACGTCGGCGCTCCCAGTACGGATTGGGAAGTTCGGGATGGGTGAGCTTTCCAGATGTGCCCTGGCCAGTTGGAGGCCCAACTGGCCTACTTGGGGCGGACGGTGGGGTTGGCCACCCCGGCTCCTTGGCGCTTGGGATACGGCGGGGGTTATTCGTCTTCGAGGCTGCCCATGTGGCCTTTTTCGAATTCTTCAAAGGCTTGATCGATCTCGGCGCGGGTGTTCATGACGAAGGGGCCGTGACCGACGATGGGTTCGTTCAGGGGTTCTCCGTCCATGAGGAGGAGTTGGGTGTTGCTCTGGGCGTGGATGGTGATGCTGTCACCGTCGCGTTTGAAGATGACGAGCTCGCCGTCGCGGGCGTCGCCTTCGTCATTGACGGTGACGAGACCTTTCAAGACGAGGAAAGCGCTGGTGTGGCCTTCAGGCAGGGGCAGGGTGATGGTTTTGTGGGCGTGGAGGCTGATGTCCCAGAG
The DNA here is from genome assembly GCA_025869455.1 of Prosthecobacter sp. Taxonomy (GTDB): domain Bacteria; phylum Verrucomicrobiota; class Verrucomicrobiia; order Verrucomicrobiales; family Verrucomicrobiaceae; genus Prosthecobacter. The sequence continues at coordinate 808 of JAOZVT010000186.1, read as the reverse complement.
ATTGATGGGGGAATAGGTCTGGGCTGCACCAGGCTGGACGCCATACTGGCCGGCGATGATGCGGAGGCTGCCTGCATCATCGGCAAAGGGGACGGTGGGGATGTCTTTTTGAAGCAATGTTTGGTAGCGGGGCGGGGCGCTTTTGTCCTTGGCGCGTAGGTTGACCCAGAGCTGGACCATTTGCAGATTTCCACCGTTACGGGTGAAGTCCTGGGAGTGGAATTCTTCATGGACGATGCCTTTGCCTGCGGTCATCCACTGGACATCCCCTGGGCCGATTTTGCCGCCTCCACCGCTGGAGTCGCGGTGCTCAAGCTCGCCCTGATACGCGACGGTGACGGTTTCAAATCCTTTGTGAGGATGGGCACCGACGCCACGCTTTTCCTTTCCTGGGGGGAAGGGGTGCGGGGCGGCGTAGTCGAGCAGGAGGAAGGGGCTGAGTTCGCGGCCAAGGCCATTGTAATCAAAGACGGAGCGGACGGGGAAGCCGTTGCCGACCCAGTGCATGGCGGAGCTGTGGTGGATGCGTTGGATAGCTTTCATGATGGTGTATTAAAGATACGCTTGAGGATGCGGTGAAAGTGTGGGGAAGTGAAATGCGGTTTGGTTGGTCTGAGGCTGTTCTTTTTGAAGAAAGCGGGGGGTGTGCTCTGGTGTGGTGTTGTTTTTTGTTAGGCTGAGTGGCGGTGGATGAAATGATTTTGAAAGAAGGGCTGCGAGTTGTGGTTATGGGGTGGTGGTAGAGGCACTCCAATGATCAACTTTTCTTATCTTTCTAAGGGACTGAATGCGATGGCGCGTGCGCACC
>JAOZVT010000185.1 GCA_025869455.1 Prosthecobacter sp. | reverse complement strand
ATAGCGGCGGAAGAAGCGGCTGAAATAAGAAGGGTCCTGAAACCCGATCTGGTAACCAATCTCCGACACACTGAGGTCAGAATGCAGCAGCAGACGCTTCGCATCCAGCAGACGCCGGTGGCGGATCAACTCCCCCGCCGCGTGCCCAGTATCCTGGTGAATCACATCATTCAAATGATTCACCGTCACCCCCAGTTGCCGTGCATACGGAGTCAGTGCCTGCCATTCCCGGAAGTGATGTTCCAGCGCCAACTGAAACTGCCGTGCTAGCAGGGCTGCGCGGGTAGGTTCTTTGATCGGTCCCCGCACATTCTCTAGGCGGCTGGCCTCAATGAATAAAATGCGCAGTGTGGCCCGCAGGACTTCCAGCACGCCTGGCCGGTCCTGATCGTACTCCCGCTGCAAGTCTCCAAATAAGCTGATGATGCGCTGGGCCTCCGCCTCCTGAACAGTGAACCAAGGGACAGTACCCGCCGCAAAGAAAAACGGCACCTCAAAGAGCATGCTAGGCGGGGGAGACTGGTGATCAAAAAAGGCCTGAGTGAAAGAAGCCACCGTGCCATGCATGGAATCTGCCCGTGGATAAAGGGTGTGTACCTGCCCTGGACTCAGGAAAAACAGCGTTACTCCCGTCACGTCATAATCACGGAAGTCATGCATCAGCCGCGCCGGACCCTGGATCAGGAAAAGCTGAAAGAAATCATGAAAATGTGGGATCAGCCGTGCTGGCTCCCGGCTCATGGACAGTTCCAAAGGCATGACCACCACCCCCAGTTCCCGCAGGCGGTCCTGCCCATAATCACTCATCTGGAGCGAGGGGATGCTGCGTCGGTTCATGGCGGGTGGGTTCCCCAGATCAAAGCACTGACCCTTCACCCATGCTACCCAAGAAATAACTCCTGCAACGTTGGCTCTGCCACACGCAATGACCCCTTACTTGGCCTTCAGCCACGCACTCAAAGCATGAACGTTTTGCACAAACGTATCGCTGTAAATCACCCCACCTTTCGGAGCTATCTTTTTCCCTTGGGCATCCCGCATGATACCGCGTTCGTCCTGGGTTTCCGTCCATGAACCATCCACCTTCAGTTCGGCCAAAATGGTGGAGATGTCCTGCTCCGTCGGGGGAGAGTACCAACGCTCTTTTTCGGTGCGTGGAAACACCACTGGCTCCTTACGCGCGATCTTTCGACCGATGGCCTCGATGGCATCCAGTTCACTGTCCCACACCCAACCGTAATTCGAGGACGCTTTTGTATCACTGTAAGTTAGGCTGAAGCCCTTTCCCCCAGCACCACGCTCAAAGTACAAAGGTCGGTTCGTCTGCAATTCATAGAAACGCGCCAGCTTGTTTCCTGGCAGCAAAGACTTCCGCAGATAAGGCAGGGCCTTGGCCACAGGCTGTAAGTACTTCATGTCACCTGTGGCCGCGCTAAGCTTCAGCAAGGTCCACATCGCAGCCTGGGATTCACGCCCACAAATGGCACTGGGCTCAAAAGCCCGACTCCACGCAGGCTGCATCTGCTCATCATACTGCTGGGCCCAGGCAGGCTGGGGCTCTGGCATTTGGGCCGTGACCAGAAAGTCACCCCCGCGTTTGGCCGCCAGCAGGTAGCGCTCATCTTGACGCAGCTTCCAGGCCAGCAGCAGCGTCGTCACCAGGGTAGAGTGCGTGTTGTCATTCAGCACATAACAGCCCGT
>JAOZVT010000184.1 GCA_025869455.1 Prosthecobacter sp. | reverse complement strand
GGACAAAGCAGGCTCCGGCGGCCAGGGTGGCTAGGGCCAGGGGCACGTAGTCCAGGCTGCTGGGAAAGTGGACGCCGATGCGGAGGCGGTCCACCCGGGCAGGATCACGCGGCACATGCTGAGTGATGGCTGCGGCGATGGAATCGCACTGCTGGAAGAGGGCTTGATAACTGAGCGTGCGGTCATTTTGGACCAACGCGACCGCTTGGGGCGTCGCACGCTGACGGATGGCTTCGACGATGCTGAACATGCTGCAATCTTAGAAACCCCAGGAGACGCCGACTGTGAAGCCGAGAGAGTTGAGACCTGGATTCGGGTCCGTGGCACCGCCATTGGAAAGGTGCTGGAACATGGCCCCAGCGCGGACGGCCACCGTTTCTGTAACCGCGCAGGAAACGCCTGCGGTGGCGAACCAGTTCAGCGTGAAGTCCTGCCCTTGGCCGCCAGTGACGCCCTGGGAATCAATGAAGCCAGCACCGCCGCCGATCTGGGTGAAGATGGACCAGGTGCCGGAAGCGTCCCAGAACTCAAAGGAAGGTGCAGCCATGAGGCCGAAGTAGTGGTTCTCTGGACCCACGGTGATGGCCTGACCAATGGCAGCAAAACGGCTGCGCACGACCAGGGCAGAGCCATTGTCAAAGTGCAGGCCAAACATCTCCCGCGTGCGCCAGGAGAGGATGACGGGGGCGATCTCATAATTCAGCGGGGTATCACCGCCGACTTTCCAGAGGTAACCGGCCTCCACATCCACCGCGCTATGCTCCCAGGGGGAGAGGCTGGCGGGGGCATCAATGGTGGGTGCGGCAGGTGCGCCTGCAAAGGCGGCTGTGCTGAGGAGGAAGAGGATGGAAAGGAGGCGCTTCATGCGCGCCCATGAAGGCATGGAGCACCCCAGGATGCAAGAGCAGATGAGGAATAGAAACTAATCCAGGTAAATAGGCTATCTTTATGCTCTGTTGCCCATCTCCCCCTCCTTTGTATGACCGTTCATCGTTTGCTCTCTGCCTGCCTATTAGCCTTGACGCTTTTGTCAGCCAGTTGCTCCACGCAGCCATATTATTATGGTGGACAGCCAGCGCCTTCGTATGGGCAAAATCTTTTTCGCTACGGTCAACAGGGCGTGCATGCAGCGCGTAAGCTACCAGGGCGGGTGATCGGCCTATTTCGCAGTGATGGCTCGTTTTGGTATGCGGATGAAATGCAGGGGCGTCCGTCCATCCAGATCAATCTAGGAGAGCAGATGGTTTATCTTTATAAAGGCGGTCACCTAGCGGGAGGGTCACCCATTTCCTCTGGCTCTGAAGGCTATGATACACGGCCAGGGCGGTACAAGGTCATTGAAAAAGACATCGATCACAAATCCTCCCTCTATGGTGACTACGAGGACATGTATGGCAATGTACTGATGCAGAACATTGACAATCGCAAAGATCGTCGCCCCCCAGGTGCCCGTTTTGAAGGGGCGAAGATGTATTACTTCATGCGCATCTACGGTGGTGTGGGCATGCATCAAGGCTACTTACCCGGTTACGCGGCCTCTCACGGTTGCATCCGCCTGCCAGGCCACATGGCAGAGAAATTCTTCCACGCCTGCCCCATGGGTACGCCTGTGACGGTGGTGCCGTGATTGGGGCTATCGGCATTCCCAGAAACTCCAGCATGGAGCACAGGCATCTTGCCTGTGTCTAAACAGCCGAGACGGC
>JAOZVT010000183.1 GCA_025869455.1 Prosthecobacter sp. | reverse complement strand
TCCTGGGATGGTGCCGTCAGGCATGAGGCCGCGGCCTTTGTGAAGGAGGACACCATAGACGCCCCAGGAGAGCACGGTGAGCAGGGCGAAAGTAAGCCAGGTCATGTTTGATTTTTGGGTTGTGGGATTGTTCACGCGTGTTGGAAACGTTGAGTCACAGCTATTTGGATCAAAAAGTTACTATCGCAACAGGTTCCCACTCAATGCTAGGTGAAGAAACGGGAGATTAAACTTAGCAATATCGATAAAACGACAAAGCCTAATAGGATCCAAAGAATGATTTTGACGGGTTTATCGAGCTTTCGGGTTTGAGCATAGCCTTCTGGAGCCAACAAGGTGTAGATCAAGAGGGATAACGCGAAGAGCCCGTTGATAACGGGTACTACCAATAGCAGTAAGTACCAGCAACTGATGCCAATGTTCTTCATCCGATATGCGATGAGAACTAAGCCAATGATGAGGCCAAGAGGCAACATGAGCATCTGAAAGTCTTCGTTTTTTGCCAAGGTGGCGGCCGTGGCTGCGAAAATATTCACGAGAATGGATGCTCCTATAAAAACGAGCCTGCCAATGCCTCCATAGACACGCGGCACGGGTATTTCTGGGACGTGATTGCCCCAGGGGGTTTTAGGGGCCTCATATGGATTCAGGATCGCTGGAGGGCTGGCATGGTTTTGAGTCGATAAAGAAGGCAGGACTTCTGAAACTGGTTGCCAGTTAGCCATGCCTTCCTGCGAGCAGAGGTCACTGCCTTGGAGTCGGCCAGCCTTCATCATGGCTTCCAGATGGGACAGATCATAAGGGCCTTCTTGCTGGCCATTGGGGGCGATGTGGTAGGATTGCATGGAGTGAATATTCGTGAAGTGTCAAAGCTCAACATCAGGCTGTGTGAGCACTTCGTAAGTGCTCTGTACCAGCCCAGAGGGGAAACTGACCGTTTCCGTATGCTGCAGTCGAATGTCAGCAGGCAGTGAGCCGAAAAGGGGAATACCCTGTCCTAACAGGATGGGAATGCGGGAGATGATCAGGCGATTCAGATGGCCGCAGGCGAGGAAGCCACGGATGGTCTGCCCGCCATCTATGTAGAGATGTTTAGCTCCTTGATCGGCAAAATGGGCGATCACGGCCTCTGGATCTGGGGGTAGAACGATGACTGGTTTGGGCAAAGGTTGCAGCAAGGTCAGAGGATCTTGGGTCAATACAGCAACGGTTTTTTCGCCATAGGGCCACTCAGGGAAGTCGCGGACGATTTCAAAAGTTTTCCGCCCCATGACCAGCGCATCCACCGTCTTCATGAAAGCGGCAAAACCATAGTCCTGCCCTTCGGCCTCGACACTGGAAAGCCAATCCAAACCTCCATCGAGACGCGCGATGAATCCGTCCAAACTGGTGGCGATAACAGCCGTGCAAATCATCTGAATTCGTTCCCTTTAGATTCGATCAAATCTGGCTTGTAAGGTATTTAAACATGATGGCAACAAAGGCCAGAAGGAGGGCTGCAAGAATGCCCATGATGACCTTGCCCGCCGTGTCCATTTTTTTGGTGTCGGCAAAGCCTTCAGGAAGGATCAAACAACGCAGATGGATCAAAACTCCTACAATGGGTATCAACATGATTAGACACCATAACGGATTCATGCCGATATTTTTAAGACGTGATTGGGCGAAAAGCGGGGGTATGAGAACAATGGCGACGGTAAAGAG
>JAOZVT010000182.1 GCA_025869455.1 Prosthecobacter sp. | reverse complement strand
GATATTGCAATCGGAAGAGGTTGACGATATGAAATACGCTTTCTTATGACTTAAATTATCAAAAAGGATGAAATATGACGCCTTATGAATATGGATTGATCGCTTGCGGCCTCATTGGCTTGCTTTACGGGGCGATAACGATTCAATCAGTGCTATCTAAAAGTGCAGGAAATGAACGCATGCAAGAAATTGCTAGTGCCATCCAAGAGGGGGCAAGGGCTTATCTGAACCGTCAATACACGACTATTGCAATGGTTGGTGTTGTGGTATTTGCATTTTTAACTTGGTTTCTAGGATGGCATGTAGGCCTTGGTTTTGTAATTGGAGCAATCTTATCTGGTGCCGCTGGTTATATTGGAATGAACATTTCTGTACGTGCTAACGTGAGAACAACTGAAGCTGCGCGCCAAGGTTTGGCATCGGCTCTAGATGTGTCATTCAAGTCTGGCGCAATTACAGGGATGCTTGTTGTCAGTTTGGGGCTACTAGGGATCACCGGCTATTATATATTTTTGAAAAACAGTAATATTTCATTAAGCGCTCTCTTAGAGTCCCTTGTTTCTTTGGGATTTGGAGCGTCGCTCATTTCGATTTTTGCACGCTTAGGTGGAGGAATTTTCACAAAAGGTGCAGACGTTGGCGCTGATCTCGTTGGAAAAATTGAAGCCGGAATTCCTGAAGATGACCCACGCAATCCAGCTGTTATTGCAGATAACGTTGGTGATAACGTTGGGGACTGCGCAGGAATGGCGGCAGACTTATTTGAGACATATGTTGTGACAATCGTTGGAACGATGCTTTTGGCTGGCATCTTCTTCACAGGTGCAACCATGGAAACAATGATGTTGTATCCGTTGGCGATTGGTGCGATTTGTATTTTAACTTCCATTGTTGGAACTTTTTTTGTCAAACTAGGCAAAAGCCAAGACATCATGGGCGCTCTTTATAAAGGGTTTATTGTTACAGCAGTATTGTCAGCGATTGCACTTGCATGGTTGACTAAGTATTTGATTGGATTTGACCAGTCCTTTACTGTGAACCACGCCACTTTTACAGGTTTAAATCTTTTCTATTGTGCATTGACAGGGCTTGTCGTTACAGGATTACTCATGTGGATTACAGAATACTACACCCTGACGAAATACCGTCCTGTACAGAGTATTGCTCAAGCATCTACAACTGGACATGGAACAAACATCATCCAAGGGATAGCTGTTTCTATGGAAGCTACAGCCCTTCCCGTTGTGGTGATCTGCGTTGGAATCCTCGTTTCCTATATCAATGCTGACCTTTTCGGTATTGCTGTCGCCGCAACAAGCATGCTTGCTTTGGCTGGTATGGTTGTCGCACTGGATGCCTACGGTCCTGTAACAGATAATGCGGGTGGAATTGCGGAAATGTCCAATCTTCCGGCAGATGTGCGAAAAACGACAGATGCGCTTGATGCGGTAGGAAATACAACAAAAGCTGTGACGAAAGGATACGCAATCGGATCTGCTGGTTTTGCTGCTTTGGTTTTGTTTGCTGCATTTATTGAAGATTTAGGACGTTATTTCCCTGATTATCAAGGGGAGTTCCTTCTTGAGAATGCCTATGTTGTGATCGGACTGTTCATTGGAGGCTTACTTCCTTATCTATTTGGAGCTCTTTGCATGATGGCTGTAGGCCGAGCAGCGGGTTCTGTTGTTGAAGAGGTACGTAGCCAAT
>JAOZVT010000181.1 GCA_025869455.1 Prosthecobacter sp. | reverse complement strand
GATAGTGAATTGATCAAAGAGGTGCATCACCAAGACCAAGGAAACGGATTTGGTGGCATCCTGCTCAGTCAGCATTTTGAGAGTGACTCCCTTGCTGATAGAGAAATGGATTCCTTCTCCGATCCTCTGACACCTATTTCGGCGGAAATGCTTCCGGTCAGTGATTTTGGCCATTGATTTGAGCCAAGAATTTAGAAAAAGATCGGCCTACGCCGATCTTTTTTTTGTCCAAAAATTCACCGGGTTAGACTAGTGGGTGCCTATGCGACACCTTTTATCCGTTCTGGTCACCTTGACCATCCCTGCCGTCTCCTTTGCCCAAAACACGGACGGCATTGAAATCGTCACCAAGACCCCAGGTCTGGTGGCCTTTTGGACCTTTGGGGAAGAGTCAGGCAGCCCTCGGCTGTCCACCGGCACGACTGAGGCTCATCCTTTAAAGGAGGTGCATGGCCCGATTGCCCGGGTCGAAGGAGGCCCTTTCTCCGGTTATTCAGCGGAGCTGGATGGCACGCAGTATTTCAGCATTCCCTATGCGGAAACGGGAGATCTGAATATCTCCGGTCCTGAAGCCCAGGTCAGTCTCTTTGCTGTCGTACGCATCGTTGACCTGAAACACAGTAAAACCATCGCCGGCATGTGGAGTGAAGGCAAAGGAGCCAATGACGACTCCGGCACACGCCAATACGCCATGCTGATGAACATGCCGACCTATGGCGGCTACCGCCAACTGGTGCCCCACATTTCCAGTGAAGGCGGCGTCACCCGCCGGGCCGATGGCAGCGCCTTCCCCTGGTGTGCGGACTACGCGGCTACGAAGCTGGAAGTCCCTGAAGAGCAATGGTGCACCCTGGCCTTCACGTATGATTCCAAATACATCCGCGCTTACATCAATGGCGTGCTGGATGAACGGAAACTGGACCCGGTGAAGGACAAAAGAAACGATCCTTACTTCACCCAAGAAGGCCCGGATGGAAAAGATCGTGGCATGAATCCCTACTATCATGGGCGCGGCATCTTCAAGTATGACCCCGCGAAACACGCGAAGACGAAGTCCGGCATTGGTGCCGATTTCACCATTGGGTCACGTTATGTTGGGGGTTCTTTGCTGAAAGAGGCCACCAAGGGCAAATTTGGCGGACTGGCCGTTTTTAACCGCGCCCTGACCGATGCCGAGATCAAAGCTCTGCACGACGCCGCAAATATCTCCGCTTTAAAGTGATTCCAGGCAGGAATGCAGCGCGTGCGCACGTTCTGTGCTGTGCTGCTACCTGCCATGCGTTGCCGAATCCATCTCCTGATCGCCGCCACCTGGGCACTGTCCCTTTCTCTCCCGGCGCAGGAGTTGGACGTGGGCCGAATTTTTGAAGATCGCAATCTGGCCCCGGTCGGCCAGCTTTTAGCCAAGGGAGATTATGAACTCTGCGCACGCATGTGCGAGTCCGCCATTCAGCGCGGCATGAAAGCCCCAGAATGGCGCCTGATGCGTCTGCGCGCCCTCATGAATCTGGGTCAGGAAACTCTGGTCAGGGATGAAGCGCAACTGGCCATCAAGACCTTTCCTGAAAACATGGAACTGCTGATGCTCCAGCATGAGAACGCGCTGCGCCTGGGGAGGCAAGACATCGCCACGCAATGCCTCACCGAGATCAATGCGGCGGCTAAAGCCAAACCCGCCAAAGAACGCACGGCCCAAGAATAGATCGG
>JAOZVT010000180.1 GCA_025869455.1 Prosthecobacter sp. | reverse complement strand
TCTGCCCACCACGGCACAGCCCCTGGACTGCGGAGACTTGTCACCGCTTTCCTCCTCAGCCGACTTGTCGGCGCATCCCGTAGCCCGCCAGGGCGTGGGATTGGCACCTCGAAACTCTAGACCACTGACCACCTGCTGGCGCAGGCAGCTACAAGACCGATGCTTTTTTCGCTGGCCTTATTGGATCAATGTTTGTAGCCCCAACGGGGCGAGACAACAAAGCCCAGGGCAAGCTTGCGCAGCCCTGGGTGGAAGAGAGGCGATTTTTTTGCCGAGCGGGATAAGCCCTGTAAGGGCGGGGCAAGAGACCGCTCGCAGCCCCCTTTGTCTCGCCCTTTCAGGGCTTGTGGCAGGGTGTGTGTCCTGGCTCTGGTGACCCAGGGTTGCGTCGCTACGCTCCTGACCCTGGGCTTTGTTGTGCCGCCCCGTTGGGGCTGTCTTGAAACGGGGAATTGGAGTGGCGGCTGAAGCCGATGCTATCGGCCTTGCGGCGGTCATCCTGCACGTCCCTTTGGGTCATGACGTAGGTGATCGCAGCCATGGGCAGTAAATCCCGATTTTATATGGCTCACTGCCTGCGGTCTCAGTATGATAAAATACTGTCTAGCAGTCTCCGAACCCGTCTGAGACTCAGGCTTTTTTTGCTGCTGTGTGACGCTGAATCGCGGAATCTGGGATTAGAGAAAGAGGTTGCTACTGTACGTTCCTTTACGCGGTTTTTTATCCCCTGGCAGTAGGATGAGGTAGCGGGCCTGGAGAACTGCTTTGTAGCGTTTTTTGTTGGTCTTGACTATGGTTATCAAGGGGGGGCTAGCTAAGTCGAATTGAAAGTCGCTATGACCATAAGCGGTTTTAAGGGAACTGATGATCTGGGATTCTAAACTAGTCGTGTCTGCATAGGTTAGGCGAATAATGGTGCCTTTTTTGTTCATGCGCGCCCACGTTCCTGTGGATTCGTTACCTAGATTATCGGTAGCGGCCCAATACTCACTACCGATGCTAAAGTAGAAGAGATCTTTGCCGGTGATTTTTTTTGTTTTTGGGGGCTTGGTGCCAAATTTGCCGATCATCTGGGTAATGACACCATTAAAGGGAATGGAACCGTCTGGAGGAAAGAGGAGCCTTTCTAAGGCAATGTAGTCGCTGGTGGAAATGATCCCATCACCATTGATATCTCGCGGGTCGTCGGGACCATTCGTGAAGACTTTGGATTGGCTGCCAAGGAGGTTAAGATCCGTGGTGTTCACGGCTCCATCATTGTTTATGTCTCCACGACTACTCTGTACAGCGGGGACGGGAATGAACTCAGTCTGAGATGCGTTACGTTTGAGGATAGGGAGCTGAATGGATTGGGACTGGCTGATATTACTGTAGGCAACATTGACAGGTTTAGAGCGTCCATATAATTGCAGGGTATAGTTACCCGGCAACGGATTGGGAATAAGAACTTGCTCAAAGGAACCATCCCCGGAAAAAAAGGCCCCAGGAATTTCGCGGATGGTACCAATGCTGGGCGCGTGCCCGAGGCGGCGTCCGATAGGGTCTGTGATGAGAAAATCTACCGGATCAAAAAAGCCCTGGAACCATTGTTTGACACTTTCGATGGCTGCTGATGTTTTTAGTGTATAGTTTAATAACTGAGGGCTTAATAGCGGGAAGATTTTGCCGTTGGCGCTGATAGATTCAAGGCCATTCGGAATGAAACCTTG
>JAOZVT010000179.1 GCA_025869455.1 Prosthecobacter sp. | reverse complement strand
TCATGACGGGGCAGAATGCGGCGCGGCATCACACGACGAATTGGATCAATCCTGATAAGAACAATGCAGGGCCGCATGGGCCGCCGGACTGGAATTGGAAGGGGCTGCGCAAGGGGGATGTGACGCTGCCGGGCCTGCTGCGTGAGGGTGGCTACCGGACGATCCATGTGGGAAAGGGGCACTTCAGTACGCGTGATTCAGAGGGGGCTGATCCGGCAAATTTAGGGTTCGATGTGAATGTGGCAGGCGGCTCCATTGGCGCGCCGGGCAGTTACTATGGCAGGGAGAATTTCGGGGCGAAGAGCAAGCGCAAGGATCATGCGGTGCCGGGCATGGAGAAGTATTTCGGCCAAGATATCTTTTTGACCGAGGCTCTGACGCTGGAGGCGAAGGCGCAGGTGGCGGCGGCGGTGAAAGAGGAGAAGCCGTTTTACCTTTATTTTGCGGAGTATGCGGTGCATGCGCCATTCAATTCGGACCCACGTTTTGCGGCTCATTATAAGGACAGTGGGAAGTCTGAGCAGGCGCAGGCTTTTGCGACTTTGATCGAGGGCATGGATAAGTCTTTGGGGGACATGCTGGATCAACTGGAGGAGCTGGGAGTTGCGGAGAATACGCTGATTTTTTTTCTGGGTGACAATGGTTCTGACGCGCCTCTGGGGGATGAGCATGAGGTGGCCTGCGCGGCACCGCTGCGGGGTAAAAAGGGGGCGCATTATGAAGGCGGTATGCGGGTGCCTTTCATTGCGGCCTGGGCGAAGCCGAATGCGGAGAATGAAAATCAGAAGCGGCTGCCGATCGCGGTGAATGCGATCCAGAGTCAGCAGGCGGCGGTGTATGATTTGTTCCCGACGATCCTGCACCTCACAGGGCAGGCGGTGCCGCCTAACCATGCGGTGGATGGGGCTCTTTTAGACACGCTGCTGACGGGGAAGAAGGATGCGAGCCGTTCTGAGGTATTTTTGATGAACTACCCACACTCGCCGCATCGCTCAGATTATTTCACGTGTTATCGTGAGGGGGAGTGGAAGGTGATCTATCATTACCTGCCGACTCAGGTGTCTGGTGGGTCGCATTATCAACTGTATCATTTGGCGGTGGATCCCTTTGAGCAGAAAGATCTGGCGGCGTCTGAGCCTGCGGAACTGCACCGGATGATGCAGGGGCTGATCTCGACGATGGAGAAGCAGAACGCGCAGTATCCTGTGGCGGATGATGGGAAGACTCCGCTGAAGCCGGTGTTGCCATGAGGTGAGGGGGGCTTCACTTTGGGGGCAAGGGGGAGAAGTCTCGGAAGGTGTATTCATGATTTGGAGAGCAGCCCGGACGCCCCCCTCACCCTGGCCTCTCCCGGAGGGAGAGGGGAGATCTTTTCTTGATGCCAGGATCACTTGTGAATAGCTGATTTTATGAGGGAAACCCTGACTGCCGACACAATTCGGTAGTCCTCAGTACTGCCCCTCTCCCTTTGGGTGAGGCCGAGGTGAGGGTGCGGCGTATGTTATAAAATCCTCCGCCTTATAAAAGGAACCGATCTTTCTCAAGACGCTCTGGTAATGTTTCGGCCTTGGCCGCGAAGCGTTTGCTCAAAGACTGATTACGGTTGGCTGGCTTTGAGGCCGTCCTGGATGCGTTGGATCACTTTTTCGTCCGTGGGTTTTAGGGCGAGGGCTTGAGCAAAGAACTTCTGCGCATTTTCCAGGTCCTTCATCT
>JAOZVT010000178.1 GCA_025869455.1 Prosthecobacter sp. | reverse complement strand
GTCACGCCGGGCTTTTTCAGCCAGTTGTTCCGCTGCCAAGGCCTTTTGCTGAGCCGCCAGCGCACTGTAATACAGATCCCCTGGGGACCAATCAATCATCACCGCCGTGCCCAATGTGTATTGCTGTTTGCGTGTGCTAAACACGGCCCCGCCCACATCCTGCACATTGCCCTCATGACCACGATACCCAGCACTGAGCGTAAGCGTCGGCCAGAAGCGCTGCCAAGCCTGCTTTGACTCCGCGATGGTTTCCGTATGCTTCACCCGCGCTTGCTCGATCTCGTCATTGTTTGCCCCCGCGAGCTTCATCACCGTGGGCAAGTCCACATAACTGGGTGCCGCATTGGCGACGGTGGCTAAGAGCAGAAATAGAAAGGATTTCATGGCAGAAAAACAGGCAGAAATGAAACACAGGGGCCGGGATGAAAGGTCATCTCTCGGCTTCAGATCAGGGTTTGAGGGAGACCTCCGCACCATCCGTCAGCGGTGTGGCTCCAGGTAACAAGATAACATCGTCAGCCTTCAGTTCTGGCAGTTCCACATTCACGCCATCGTTGAACCCAGGCTTCACTGCCGTCTTCACGGCCTTGCCATTGACATGCTTGAAGACAAAGCTGTTAGCCTTCTCTTTCACCAATCCCGCCACCGGAATCAGGGTCGCACCATCGTGCTGCTCTACCGCCACGCGGGCCGTAGCAAACATCCCCGGAAGGATCTTGCCCTCTTCATTTTTGAAATCAGCCTCGATCAACATCGTGCGTGTATTTTTATCCAAACTTCCCGTTAGGCGGCTAAGTGTAGCTTTGTAAACAGTGCCGCCCAATGCATCCACCTTAGCTTCCACCGGCTGGCCCACTTTCAGCAAAGAAGTCTCCACTTCGATCACCGGCACTTGCAGCCGTAGAGTCGCTGTATCCATGAGAGTCAGCAGGCTATCACCACCTGCCGCCGCAAAGGCCCCGGGATCCACTTGGCGATCTGTGATGGTGCCCGCAAAGGGAGATTTGATTTGGGCAAAGTCCAGCAAGGTCGTCGCACGTTCCATCCTGGCTTTGGCAATCGCTAGCTTCGCTTCCGCATCATCAATGGCCTGCGGCAAAATGAGATCGGGAGACTTGGCACGTGCTTCATGCAAGCGCTTCACTTCCACCTCAGCGGCGGCAATCTCGGCGCGATGTCCAATGAGGTCCGCTTCCAATTCAGGGACTTCGATCACGATGAGTTGCTGTCCAGCACTCACGACATCTCCCTTATCCACCAGCACACTTTTCACATAGCCCGGCACGCGTGCCTTCAGCGCCACCTGCTGCCACGGGGCAAAGCTAGCTGGCAGGGAAACCCAACGATGGATCGTCCCCTTTTGCGGTTTGGTAGCGGGGAGTTCGAGAGCGAAGCTGCCGGACGTAAACAACGTCAGAAGAACGGCGGTGATTTTAAAAACAGGATTCACAGGATTCACAGGATTTCAGGATTAACAAGATTTGCAGAATGGATGAGAAAGGAGGAAGACCGAGGCGTGACAGAGCCTCATCGGTTCGAGGGATTTGCAGAACTCATGCAGGCTTCATTTCATACAGAGCCCCGGCTTCATCATCCGGGTCCAGAGAGGCGGAGGTGGCTTTCTTGCTGGCGAAGAGGGCAAAGACAGCAGGCAGCACAAACAAGGTGGCCACGGTAGCGAGAGTCAGACCACCGACCACGGCACGGCCTAACGGC
>JAOZVT010000177.1 GCA_025869455.1 Prosthecobacter sp. | reverse complement strand
GGAACTAGGCTACGAAGAGGTTCATCATCCCGAAATGTTTCAGTCGCACATCGGGGTGGATGAAAGCGGTAAAGGAGATTTTTTCGGCCCCTTAGTCATCGCTGGCGTTTACGTGGATTCGGCGGCTGTTCGTCAGCTAAGAGACATCGGCGCGGTAGATAGCAAGCGCATCAGCAGCGATCAAAAAATAGAGCAACTAGCGCAGGCGATTCGGGGGATCCCAGGCTTGAGCTGGGAGGTCGTTCAAATCAACCCAGAGCGATACAACGCGCTCTATGAGAAATTTGGCAATCTCAACCGACTCCTTGCCTGGGGGCATGCCAAGGTGATTGAATTACTTTTGGAACGTGTACCCGACTGTCCGCGCGCCATTTCAGATCAGTTTGCGAATCCTGCCGTCCTTAAAAAAGCCCTTCAGGGGAAAGGTCAGCAGATTGAGCTGATCCAGCGAACCAAGGCAGAATCTGATCCCGCTGTCGCCGCCGCGTCCATTTTGGCGAGAGAACGGTTTGTGCTGTGGCTAAAAAATACTGGAAATGCGCTCGGAACGCCTTTGCCTAAAGGTGTTTCAGCTTTGGTCAAGGAAAGCGCACGACAACTGATCCAGTCAAAAGGCCCGACTATTTTAAGTGAGTTAGCCAAAATGCATTTCAAGACTTCGGCTGAAGTCCTGCATCTCTCAGCTCCCGATAAAACCTCAACACCGCCCCTCCTATCAGCTTAAGGATTTACTTGCAATCAACACGCTGTCAGGCATCTAAACTGCTTCCCTTCCTTTCATCCATGGCTACTGTCACAAAACGCGATATGATCACCGAGTTGAGCGATCTCACCGGACTCAAACACCACCAAGTTGCCGAAGTGTTGGACGGATTGATTGAATTGATCGCCAAGAAAAACGAAGCAGGGCATGATGTGACCTTTCGTAAATTCGGCACCTTTGAAGTCTGCGTTGCCAAATCAAAAATTGGCCGAAATCCGAATAAGCCTAAAGACGAAGTGCTGATCCCAGATCGTTGCGTCGTTCGCTTTAAGCCAGGCCGCGAACTCAAAGAGCGCGTTGCCAAATTGCCTCCAGAAAGTTTAAAGCCTGCCGAGTAGTTTCCGGCTCTGTTCAAAAGCCCTTATAAAAGCTTTTTGAATTTCAGATGAACCGCCGCTGAGTTCTAGATAAGCGGCGAATGAATCCAATACTCATGAGAACAGTATTTATGAAGAAATGTCTTCATTTTAGACTGTTATGTGGCAAACTCGCCATGAAACCTACCACCAACCATGGATTCTTTGACCGGCTCGCAATTACGTCTAGCCCGCACCTTACGCGGGCTAAGCCTACAAGATGCTGCTCATGAAACACGCATTCCAGTTCAGAGGCTGGAGTGGTTAGAACAGGATAATTTTGCTGCCTTTGGCAGCCTAACCTATGCGCGAGCCTTCCTGAAAATTTATAGTACTTACCTGGGTGTGGACGCAAATGCAGTCCTTGAGATATTACCGACTAGCCGCTTGAGACATTCTCGTGACCGACGCTATCTCATGGCCCAAAAAGACACTTGGGTACTTGCAGGTCAACGATCAGCCTCAAGTGAGTCTTCCCGGCAAAAAACGGTCAACCTGCGTTCTCCTGTCAGCACCGGAATCGCCATTTTTGTGCTCCTCCTGATCGGGACGGGAATCTGGGGGCACCATGTTTCCACCCAGTTCTCCGATCTCCCGGTGACTTCGAACTCCTTGATGGATGTTCCTAGTGACTCTACTCCGGCCAAAAGTGCGCTCATTTCACTGGAGGTCACCGCAGAGAACTCTTCTGCCCCAGCTTCCACTAAGGCGAACCCCGTGAAGAACAGCCTGTCCACATTCCAGACTGGAATGCCGATGACGATGCAGTAGTATGCGCCATGACTGAAGTCTATCTTTCCAGGCGCTGGTGGCTCTCTCCACTCATGTTCACGGTCGCCTTAATCGCGGCTGTGGCCATCCTTTGCAAGGTGAGCGAAACCGCCCGTGAGGTTCTAGCGAAAGCAGTCATGCTCGTTGTCGGTGCCATGGCGACACCATTCATTTTAGAAACGACCGTCGCCATCATCGGTCTGGTCATCGTGATTGCCGTCAATCAAAGACGCCTGCAAAAAGAAGGCGATGGTTGGGTCTATCTCGCACAAACGGAAGCTGACGCAGCCAGTGTGGACGAAGGAGCTGAGACACCGGCGAAACGCCTAGAAGGAGTCATTCTCCCAGAACCTCCTTCCGGTAAAATGGACCTGGATGCACGTCTGGCCATGGCCGAAGGTTTTCTTGAGCTCGGACTCAAAACAGAGGCCCTGGAGCATCTAAAAATGCTCAGTGCCGATGAGCAAAAAGACGCCAGAGTCGCGGCACTGAAGATCCAGGCTAGCGTTTAAGCAAGCCTAGTCGGTTTCCGTTCTGGACTCGTTTGTTATTCAAACACCACTGTCTTGTTCTGATAGACCAGAACCTGATCCCGGACGTGCCACCACAGGGCTTTGGCCAGGACACTTTTCTCCAGATCACGCCCCAGACGCACAAGGTCCTGCACACTGTCTTCATGACTGACACGCATGACGTCTTGGTGAATGATGGGGCCTTCATCCAGGTCCGCCGTGACGTAGTGACTGGTGGCCCCAATGATCTTCACCCCACGCGCATGAGCTTGGTGGTAGGGTTTAGCGCCGACAAATGCAGGTAGGAAGCTGTGATGGATGTTCAGGATTTGATTGGGGAAAGCCTCAATCATCCCTGGACTGATGATCTGCATGTAACGGGCAAGCACCACTGTATCAATCCGCTCCTGTTTTAGCAGGGCGATCTGTGCCGCCTCCTGCTCCAGTTTATTTTCCTTGGTGATCGGGAAGTGGTGAAATGGAATGCCAAAGCGATCCGCCGCAGGACGCAAAGTCTCATGATTGGCGACGATGAGCGGGATATCCACGGGCAAGTCCCCCGATTCATGCCGGGCCAAGAGGTCATAAAGACAATGGTTCTCCTTCGTGACGAAAAGGGCCACACGCTTTTTCCGACTGGAAAAATGCAGGCGGAGTTGCATTTCATGCCGACGTGCGAGCGGCTGCAAACGTGCCGCGATCTCTTCCTTTTCCAGGGTGAAGTTTTCCAGGCTCCACTCCAGACGCATAAAGAAAGCATCTAGAGCTGGGTCGATATGCTGCTGCAAATCAATGATGTTCCCCTGGTGAGCAAAGATGAAGCCCGTGACATCATGCACCAATCCGGGACGGTCTGGGCAGTGGATGAGGAGTGTGGCGGTGTCTAGGGGAGGCATGGAGCGCTAAAACTCATGCATAGCAGGCGTCTTCGCAAAGATTTATGCATTCCCTTCTTTCCAAGCTTTGAGTCTTGATACCTTAGCATGAAAATTTCACTCATTCATGCCAGCCGTCACACCCAAGCCTCCCCTCCCCCGCACAATCATCGTCATGGGCGTCAGCGGATGTGGAAAAACTTTAATCGGCACCTTACTCGCTGAAAAACTAGGCGGTGTGTGTGAGGATGCTGACGATTTCCATTCCGAGGCCAACAAGGATAAAATGCGTGCCAGTATTCCCCTGACGGACGAAGACCGTTGGCCCTGGTATGCGGCTTTGCGTGCAAGGATTGAAGAGATGCGTGCGCAGCCCCCCATCTACATCCTGTCCTGCTCCGCTTTGAAGGTCATCTACCGCGAAAAACTACGTGCATCAGATACCGAAAATGATTTGATCTTTGTACATCTCAAAGGCCCCAAAGAGGTTATTTTTGCCCGCATGGCAGCACGAAAAGGCCACTACATGCCCGCCAGTCTTTTGGACAGCCAATTTGCCATTCTAGAAGAATCCCCTGATCTGTGGAACTTTTCCCTGGAGCAAAAACCAGAGGCCATGGTTGAAGAAATTTTACACCGCCTTCAACAGGACTAATCCCCTCATGCATCCCCAAAAACGCTGGTATCAAAGTCTCGCGGCACGTTACGGCGTCGTGATGATTATCTTTGTCGCCGCAGGGTCATTGCTGCTTCTGACTTGGTTACGCTATCAGCAACAGGAGGAAGCGAGACGGGTTTTCATCACCCTGGCAAAGAACGATGTGGATTTTGTCCGCCGCATGAATCTGCCACGTAGTGCTAAGCTAGCCACGGATTTACGCCAGCTTTTGCGTATGGATATCCATTTTCGCAATCAGGCGGGGCAGTCTGAGCCAGATTTGCAAAGTGCCGAAAGCGAGACGCTCGGGACTCAAAAAACAAGTCTCGAAGTCATCCAATTACCCACTGGACGCCAAGCGCTCATTTTACGTCTGGATGATCAATATGATATGATCTTCATCCGTGAGACTCCCGAAATGACTCTCAGTCTTTGGCATCCTAAGACTCGGTACGCCTTGCTCGCTTTTTGGTTATTTTCGGCCATCTTCGCCTGGATTTTCGGTCAACAAGTGGTGCGACCTGCTGGACGACTCACCCGAGGGCTGACTGGTTTTTTCAGTGATCCTGAGCGCCAACTCCCGGAGACCCGTCGTAGTGATGAATTTGGCGAGCTCGCCCGTGCTATGACTCAAGCGCGGGATGACCTTTCCAGTGAACGCGTGCGCCGTGAGCAATCCGAAAGGCTGGCTCTGCTAGGGCGCGTGGCTACGGGATTGGCCCATGAGATTAAAAACCCCCTCGCCTCCATTCAACTCCACGCCCAACTCATGGAAAGTGTGGATTTGGATACGGAGTCAAAAAGCTCCTTGGGACACCTTCTGGCAGAGGTTCTTGTGATTGAAGGGCTGGTGAATCAGTGGCTCTACCTTGCCCGCCCCGCCTCCCCCAAGAAACAGCCATTGGATGTATCTGAACTTTTGAAAGAGACTCTCCAGATGCTGCAACCACAGGCACACCATGCAGGAGTCACGCTGACCTTGTCCGCCGCAGCAGGTAGCCAGATCATGGGAGATCGCCTCAGGCTCAAACAAGTATTTCGAAACGTCATCCTAAATGGACTCCAAGCCATGCCCCAAGGTGGGATTTTGGGCATCACCTTACAGGCGGAAACGTCTCATCTGACTGTGACTTTTCGAGATCAGGGGCCAGGCTTCTCGAAAGCCGCGCTGGATCACAGTGCTGAATTGTTTTTTTCTGAAAAAGAGGGAGGTATGGGAGTTGGGCTGAATGTGGCCAGAGAGATCATTTCTGCCCATGACGGCATAATCGTGTGCAAAAATCATCCCGAATCTGGTGCAATCGTAGAGATCACATTGCCGATGATCAATTCTTAGCCGTCCTTTGCTCCCCATGTCGCGCGTACTGATCATTGAAGACGAATATGCTCTAGCAGCAGCACTTTCCATCGTCGTCAGGAGGTTGGGGGCAGAACCTGTGGTGGCAGCCTCTGGACAAGGCGGAATTGATAAAGCCCAACGACAAATTTTTGATGCCGTGCTTCTCGATATTGGGCTCCCTGATATGAGCGGCCTAAAGGTATTATCGACCATTCGTAAAGCCTCGAATCCCCCCCCAGTTCTCATCATCACGGCCCATGGCACGTTGGATAATGCACTTGAAGCCCGCCGACTCGGAGCTCATGACTATTTTTTAAAGCCCCTGAATCTCGCGGAAATTCAGCCTCAATTGCGCGCTTTGCTGGAATTGCCCAGCCTGGAATCCACTGCGTTAGCTGCGTCACCAGATCCTGCGACGATGATCGGCAATGCTGTCGAGATGCAGCGTGCCTTTGCGGTGGTGGCTCAAGCTTGCGCCACAAAAGTTCCAGTACTCTTAAGCGGCCCTTCTGGAACAGGTAAAACCTTGGCAGCAGAGGTCATCGCCACACAGTGTAACCAACGACTTCATCGTTATCGCAGTGATGAATGGCCGGAGGAGCAAGCCGAGGCCATGCTCACCCAAAGTCTTGAGCAGGCCCAAGGAGGTATCCTTTTAATTGAAGAAGTCGGAGCTCTGCCCTTGCATTTACAGGCAGTCTTGTCGCGGGCGCTCACAGCATCCAACCAACGCATACTTTCCACAAGCTCGCAGCCGTTGCAGGAGATCATTGCTCTAGGTAAGTTTCGCGAAGATCTGTATTATCAACTGAGTGTCTTGCACATCACGCTACCGCCTCTGACCGAACGGACTGGGGATATCCCCGCACTGGCGACAGCTTTATTAAAGAGAGCGGCTCCAGAACGTGACCTTCCTCTTTCCCTGGAATGTCTCTCAGCTTTAAAGGCCTATTCATGGCCCGGTAACGTTCGGGAACTGGCCACAGCCATGCAGCACGTAGCGGCAGTTTGCACAGCACCTCCCGTGTTGATACGTCATCTTCCCGAAGCCATGTCCACATCGGCCAAGGACAGCACGCATCTGGATATGGGCCTTCACCGCGCCATTGTGGCATGGTTGGATCAAAAACTGACCTGTGCTGAGGAAGAGACCCCTGACTATGACACCCTGCTGGCGCAAATAGAGAAACCTCTGCTAGCGGAGTTGCTAAGTCGTTTTGAGGACAAACCCACCCGACTAGCCGCAGCCCTGAATATGAACCGGGCAACGCTAAGACGGAAACTACGCGATATGTTGGGCCGCGAATAAGCAATCCAGCGTCTCATTCCCTGCGGAATGAGACGATCTACGGGTAGTGAGAATTTAAATCCAAGTCCCTGAAGGGATGACAGCATCCTTTGGAATCACCACGATGCCATCGCGGATGTAAAAGAGCTCACTGTCCATATTCTCGGGCTTGCCTTCAGGTGTGATGACCACGTTGTCGCCAATGTGAACATTCTTATCAATGATCACACGCTCAATGCGGCAATTCCGCCCGATGCCAGGTGCAGGTCTGTTTAAATCAGTCCCTGCAGCGCCAGCATAGTAGTCAGCCCCCATGATCACGGTATCACGAATGGTGGTACCCGTTTCAATGATCGAGCGGATGCCGATGACGGCCGTTTCCACATGAGCGTCTGTGATGATGCACCCATCTGAAATCAGCGCCTCGCGGATCACTGCGCCATTGATCTTGGTTGCAGGGAGGAACCGAGCATGCGTGAAGATCGGTGCAGAGGAATCAAAGAAATCATACTGTGGCACCAGTTTACACAGGTCCAGGTTAGCCTGGAAAAAGCTGCGGATGGTACCGATGTCTTCCCAATAGCCCTGGAAATTGAACGCGTGAACCTTGTACTTTTCAAGCGCCACCGGGATAATATGCTTCCCGAAGTCCATGCAATCATTGTCCAAACTCTCAATGAGTGCCTTGCGGTTGAAAACATAAATCCCCATGGAGGCCTGATAGCGGGCTTCGTTTTTCGGCAGACCAAGCTGTTTCAAGGTTTCCGTTGGCATCCTTAAAGACTCTAGCACCTCTGGATCCTTGGGTTTTTCAACAAACTCATGAATTTTCCCGGTAGCATCCGCTTTCATGATACCAAACCCCGTCGCATCCCTCGCATTCACTGGCAACGTAGCAATGGTTAGTTCCGCTCCTGTCATCAAGTGCTGGTCCATCACCTTACGGAAATCCATCCGGTAAAGTTGGTCACCACTGAGGATGAGGAAATACTCATGATCTCCTTCCAAGAAGTAACGTAAATTTTGGCGCACCGCATCTGCCGTTCCCTGGTACCAGCGTTCGCCCTGGGGGGTTTGCTGGGCAGCCAAGACTTCAATGAATCCACGAGTAAAATCGTCGAACTGATAAGTGCGCGCGATATGTCGGTTCAGCGAAGCGCTGTTATACTGCGTCAACACATAGACCTGCCGAACACCTGAGTTAATACAATTGCTGATCGGAATATCCACCAAGCGATATTTCCCAGCCAATGGTACGGCGGGTTTTGCGCGGTCTTTTGTTAATGGGAAAAGACGTGTTCCAGCCCCACCACCCATAACGATGGCCAAGGTTGAGCGCCGTAGAAGTGCATCGGTTTCGATTCGTGTTGGCATGGGCAGTTGGTAGGACGTGTAGTTTTCCCTGAAACATGACGCTGAGGCAAGCGTTCTCTCGGAAATGATGCAGGTTAATTCGGTGTCTCTTCATGCATCATGCACCAACCACCCCAAACTCGCATGTCATTCTCTACGAATCAGCTATCTCTTTTTGTTCTCGGCACCCTAGGTCTGACGTACCCGCTTCACGCGGCGGTGAACTTTGAGAAGCAAATCCTACCCGTCATCGAAACCAAATGCCTGGGATGCCACAAGGCCCCGCATATGGAAAACGGCAAACTGAAGAAACCCAAAGCCGATCTCCGCCTGGATGCGGCCTGGGCTATGCTCAAAGGAGCGGAATCAGGTCCATCGCTCGTTCCTGGAAACTTGGCCAAAAGCTACATGTATGAAGTGGTGACCCTGCCCAAGGATGATGACATGTTCATGCCTCCGAAAGGTGATCCACTCACAGCGGATGAAATCAAACTGCTCAAAGAATGGATCGAAAATGGAGCCGATTTCGGCGGCTGGAAGGGCAACATGGAAGGAGCCCCCAAGGAAAATGAGCCTGCAAAACCAGCGGTGGTCAAGGTCCGCGAGCATGAAGTGTTTTACAAAAAACTCGAAGCAGGCGTGAAGCCTGCCGATGCGGCCCTGATTGATAAAGCCAAGGCTGGTGGTGCCCAAATTTCCACGCTCAAGATGGACAGCCCGCTTCTGCGTGCTGATTTCCTGACGGGTGTGTCCAAATGCACCGACGATAGTATCACCGTCCTTTTGCCTCTCAAGGAGCAGATTGCTCAACTAGATCTTGGCCGCACCGTCATCACCGACGCGGCTCTGAAGACTGTGGCCCAGTTCCCAAGACTGGCTGAACTAGATCTGCGTCAGACCAAGATCACGGATGCTGGCTTGGGTGCCCTGACAGGACTCAAAAACCTCCAGAACCTCAATCTCTTTGGCACCGAAGTAACTGATGCTGGTGTCAAACAACTCGCTGCCATCAAGTCCCTAGAAACGGTCACCCTCTTTCAAACCAAGGCTACCGCCGCCTCCGTGAAGGAGCTGACTGCGGCGATTCCAGGGATCAAAGTGAAGCTGAAATAAACCAAGCACAGCACCTTTCGGTAGCCTCATGCGGTTGCCTTTGACACCCCTTTGTACACACCCGTGCAAAGGGTTGTATCTTTTTAAGGTCTTACATCCGAACAAAGACTTTCCCTTCAGCTCTGGACAAGGCCCCTGCCAGACGCGAATCTGAGATCTAAACCAACCTTTACTGAAACGCCCTTATGCCCATCGCCCAACAGCTCACCGAAGACATGAAAACCGCCATGAGGGCAAAAGACACGGTGACCCTGAATGTGGTTCGTGGCCTCAAATCAGCGATCAAATACACTGCCATTGAAAAATTTGGTGCCGACGGTGAACTCGAAGATACCGACGCTATCACCGTGGTGCGTAAGGAAATCAAAAAGCGCCAAGACTCCGTGGCCAGCTATGAAACAGCTAACCGCGCGGATCTGGCTGACGTTGAAAAAGCTGAAATCGCGGTCCTGGAGAAATACCTTCCTGCCGCCATGAGCAACGAAGATCTGGTGAAGCTGGTCGAAAGCGTCATCGCCGAACTTGGAGCCACCTCCAAAAAGGAAATGGGCTCCGTCATGAAAGTCCTGGGCGAGCGTGCGGAAGGCCGTGCCGATAATCGCGCCCTGTCCACCGAAGTGGCGAAGCGGCTTCAGTAACCGTAGAACGAATTTCCAAGTTCGTTCTGCCAAGTTTCGACCGATTCTTTTAAGCGGGGCTTTTTTTTTGACAGGATTCACAGGATTTCAGGATTAACAAAATTTGAGTTTATTCTCGTCCTGTAAATCCTGACATCCAGTCTGAACTCTTCATCCACTAATCGGTGAAGCACATTCTCACGCGCCCTTGGTCCGCTCAAGTGCGCGACTCCAGCCAGCTAGAAGTGTTTTCCTTTGGGCAGCTTTCATGGCGGGTTCAAAACGGCATTCTGTCTGCCATTGGGTAGCAATCTCGGCCTGGCTCTTCCAAAAACCAACGCCCAATCCTGCGAGGTAGGCAGCGCCTAACGCCGTGGTTTCAGTGACCACGGGGCGCACGACTGGCACGCCCAGGAGATCAGCTTGGAATTGCATCATGAGGTTGTTGTTGCTGGCCCCACCATCCACTCGCAGTTCACGCAATTTCACCCCGGCATCCGCCTGCATGGCATGGAGAATGTCTGTGACCTGATAGGCAATGCCCTCCAGTGCTGCTCTTGCAATGTGGGCTTTCGTGGTGCCACGAGTGATACCACACATCAGACCACGTGCATATTGATCCCAATGCGGAGCGCCGAGTCCGGCAAACGCAGGCACCAGATAAACACCACCTGTGTCAGAAACCTTAGCGGCCAGAGCTTCCACGTCGGAAGATTTCTTGATGATGCCCAGACCATCTCGCAGCCACTGCACCACGGCACCAGCAATAAACACGCTACCTTCCACCGCATACTCCAATTCTCCATCGCCGATCTGCCAAGCCACGGTGGTGAGTAGATTGTTACCAGAGGCGATGCGCTTGGTTCCTGTGTGCATGAGCATGAAACAACCCGTGCCATAGGTGTTTTTCACCATGCCGGGCTTGGTGCATACTTGACCAAACAAGGCCGCCTGCTGATCCCCTGCAATGCCTGTGATGGGGATACTCCCGCCTAACAAAAGGGTTTCACCAAACAATCCGCTGGAAGGTTTTACTTCGGGCAGTGTAGCGGCTGGGACACCGAAGAGTTTCATCAATTCCGCTGACCAACTCCCCGTCGTAATGTCATAGAGCATCGTGCGGGAGGCATTGCTTACATCCGTGGCATGCACGCGACCTTCGGTCAGATTCCAGAGAAGCCAGGAATCCACGGTACCAAAAGCCAACTGACCAGCCTTCGCCAATTCCTTGGCCTCGGGCACATGCTTGAGCATCCAGTTCATCTTGGTGGCTGAAAAGTAGGCATCTACCACCAACCCCGTCGTGTGACGAATCATGGACTCTGCACCTTTGGCCTTCAGCTTGTCACAAAACGCGGCGGTTCTGCGGTCTTGCCAGACAATGGCCTTCCCCACGGGCTTACCCGTCGTTTTGTTCCAGGCCACCGTGGTTTCACGCTGATTCGTGATGCCGATAGCTGCGATGTCTTTGCCTGTGGCCTTGGCTTTTTTCAGCACCTCTTTGATGGTGCGTAATTGGGTGCTCCAGATCTCTTCCGCATCATGCTCCACCCAACCTGGTTGCGGATAATGCTGGGTAAATTCCTTCTGGGCCGTGGCAATGACTTTGCCCTTCTTATCAAACAAAATGCTCCGGCTACTGGTAGTCCCTTGATCAAGCGCGAGGATGTATTTCATGCCTCGATTCTTCATATTCACATGAAGAAGACAAGCCGGTAAAAGCCGATCCTTATTTTGTCTCCTGCCCGACAAAGATCAGGCAGTCATTGGGATCAGCCATGTGAAATTCTGTCATACCATAGGGTCGGGCGGACAGCTCCGTGATCTTATACTTCCCGCGAAAAGGCTGCACGCGCTGCCAAAGCTCTGAAATATCATCCACCTCAATGTAAATCTCCGTATGACCACGCACCGCTGCCATGACGGATTCATCCGCTGCTTTCATGAAGTGGATAGTGGCCCCATCTCTCTCGACAATCGAGTAGTCAGTAGATTGCATGACTGCGGTGAAACCGAGTACAGTGAGATAGAAATTTACCGTCTCGTCCATATCAGCCACCGCCAGCATGGGACTGATCTGCTTAATACGTGATTGAGGTGTCGTATTCATAGTTAGTCCACTGAGCAAATGCCTACAGCCTGTTTCAGAGAAGCCAATTTGTCCTCTTTCTTGGGGATGAATTCCTGCCCAAGATATCCCGTGTAACCGGTATCTTGGATGGCCTTGACAATGGCAGGGTAATTCAACTCTTGGGTATCATCAATTTCGGCTCGCCCAGGAACTCCGCCCGTGTGGTAGTGGGCAAAATAAGCGTGTTGTTTGCGAATGGTGGCGATCACATCCCCCTCCATGATTTGCATGTGATAGATGTCGTAGAGCAGCTTGAAGTGTGGTGAACCGACCTTCTCACACAATGCCACGCCCCAATCGCTGTGATCACACATGTAGTCAGGGTGATTGACCTTGCTGTTCAGCAGTTCCATCACCAACGTCACGCCCAGTTTTTCACAAAGGGGCATGAGACGCTTCAATCCAATGGTGCAATTTTCCAGGCCCTGCTCATCGCTCATGCCATCACGATTGCCACTGAAGCAGATGATTTGTTTGAACCCCGCCTCGGCACTGGTTTTCATCAGAGGCTCATAAGCTTGCACCAGAAGATCGTGATGCTCCAGGCGATTGAAGCCATGCGGAATGCTGCCGATCTTTTTGTTATCCGCACTCATCGCCGTGGGAAAACTGACCATCGCGCAGTGCAGACCATACTTCTTCAAGGTCTCAAAATCAGGTGGGTCCAAAAGCTCGATGGATTCCAAGCCTATCTCCTTGGCCGCCTGACACATTGTTTCCAGCGGGATGCCTTTGTAGCACCACTTGCAGACCGAATGCTTCACCTTCCCTGCCCCCGCCTCGGCAGCCCACGCCTGATCTTTTAACAGTGCCACGACAGCCGCAACACCAAGAGTACGATTCAAAAACTGACGACGAGGAAAGGAGCTGGGATTCATGGAATGATGTTAACGAATGAACTCTCCATTTTCCAAGCATGATTTATCACACTTCTTATTCGTAACATTCAACCAAACCATCTTCCCACAAAACAGCCAGACCATGTGCTCCCCAAGCGGCCAAAGATATGACAGCCTGTTCTTGTTTTTTGGGTAAGTGGACGGATTTCATGAATTTTGCCTGAGGATAAGCGCTGTAAATGAGGAGACCTCCAGCATTCCCTACCGCAATGCACCCATCAGCAAGGAAACAGGCCGATGGGGGCTCTGTGCTTTCGCTAGAGAAAAGCTGAATCGTTTCACTTTTTTTACCAGGAGCTACAAGTTGCACCTCAAAACCTGCAACGAGGAGCACCGCAGCAGGCTGAGAGGGACGTGTCACGCTGAGGTCCAAAACTCGGAAGTTCAATTCGATCTGATTGTAAATATACCCATGCTTCACGAAAATCAGAACGTTCTGCACAGCAATGACAATGTCCTCATCATGCCCAACCATGAAAATGGGTATGGGCAGCGATGGCGGTGCTCCATCGAGGGCACGACTACGAATCAATTTCCCCTCGTAAGAATAGAAGGACAGATTGATCGTTAGGGAACTGTTGAAGTGGAGAATCCAACACCCGTCCTGAACAGGAAATGCAGCTAACAACCCAGGTGGCATCCACAGTAAGCGTGCCAACAACATTTCTCTTGTTCTAGGTACAAAGGTGAAATCAGAGCCTTGAGTTTGCCCATAACGAACATCTTTACCTTTTTCTGCGAAAGGCAACAAAACGACACCGTGCAATGGAGGAAGAAGGGGCGGCAGATCCAGTAAAGACTGCCAACCTACAGCGGATGTCAGTTTACCAGATACTTTGTTATCCTCACCAGACACCCAAACATCGACATTTGTTTTTTCATGGTGACCGATGGCCAGCCAAGTCTTATCTCGGCACATAAGTCTATGCCACTGCGTTCCATCCTTGGGCAGGCCGAATAAACTTCTGCGAGACATAGAATCTGGTCTTTCCCCCTGTCTCTTGAGCAAGCGGATTTCACGCTGACGCCGATCTTGATAGCGGTTGATATCTCTGCGAAGCAGTTGATCCGATGGAGCAAAATCTGGCAGTAAATCCAAGAGCTTGCGCTCACAGTCAGGTTTTTTTGACAATGTCGAACCGATGAATCCAATAGCTACCGTGGATAAACAATGGCTAACTTCTGGCTCTAGGTAGCTTTCATGAATGGACTTGAGCATCTTAGCCATGGTCAATGGATCTGACAACTGACGCGAGGCGTCCACCAAGCCTCTGGCTAAATAGGAAGCTTCATCGTGTGCTTGGAGTTGCTGAAGATAATCAAACTGCTTTTCCAAACAAGCACAGGCTTGAGCAGAGTGAGGGTAGCCGCTCCCCAAGACTGAAATGGCAAGTCCCTGTTGGCCTAACTTCTCAAAAAGGATCCGCGCGTCATGCAGGCGATCAGAGCTGCCTTTGATCGCCTCTTGGTATGCTGCCACGGCTTCTCGTTCTTGACCTATTCGACGCAGCAAGTCTCCGCATTTTTCGTGCTGACCTAAATCTGCATAGATCAGAAGAGCCTCATGGAACAAGCCACCATCCTCAAGACACTTTGCAGCCTGAGGACGATTTTGTAGCCTGTTCTCATAGATTCGCGCAGCCTCTTGATATCGTTTCCCACGCACCAAAGCACCCGCAGCACTATGCCAGTCTCCCAAAAGTTCAGCAAAGATGTATGCCGCGCGATCAAACCTCCCTTCAGCCAATTCACGATTGGCAAGATCACGATATTTTTTCTGCAATTCAAAACGTGCCTGATCTGAAAAACTCCACACATCGGAAGCACCTGAACGACCCTTTCGGCCAAAGATAGGTTCCCGTTCACTGAGACGGCCAGAAGGCGGAGCCTTACCTCTTGATGAATTACTGCCATCTGTGCATGGCAACGCATAACGAAGACCTTTTTCAGGGTCATTCTCCAGAAGCTCCAGTAATCGCTTAATCTCACCTTCACGCTGGCGTTGCAGTTTCTCCAGTTGGCCCAGAGTCCAGCGCCCCAAACGGTCCAACATAGAAACACCGCGAGAAAGCCCCTTGCTCAGATTTCCGGATTCAGCCTGAGCTGGATTCGTTTTCTTGCCTGAGTTGAGCAGCCAGCCAAGACCACCTAACAAGCCAGATGCAAGAGCAGCGGCACCACCTGTCACCTTATCTTTGAGACGCTTTGAAACCGAATCTTGTCTCAATAAATCCTTTGGGCTCGATCCCCCAATCTCATGAGAAGCTTCTCCAAACAAATCCGCTGGATCGTCTGGCAGCAATAACATGACCCGATTTAGCGGGGGTGGTTTTGTGTGCCCCATCCTTGCCGCAAACCATGACGTCTCACGCACAAGAGGAGGAACAATGAGCTGATTCGTCGATATCGCATCTGCCTCATCAAAGGCCACCAGCCCCATAGTAGGATGGAAAAAATACACGCTATATTTGAGCAAGCGATTTGCTTCCTCGGAAGAAAGTGCCGGGTCCAAGCGCATGCCAGATGGAACCACCACGCAGCCGTATTCAAGGAAGCAAGGTAAAACGCGGCCCCCAAAAGCAACCTCTTCCTTACCTGAATCTGCTGGTAAAATCAGTAATCCACCGGCCTCTAAATCATCTTCGGAGCATGGCACGACAAAGAAACGAGCCCGTGAATGTCTCGCCATTTCAGTCAGCCAAGCACCTACATCTGAACCGGCCAAATACCCCGCTCTCACAGGCTGCACGCTTCTGGTGGGAATAAGGCGAAGAGGCAAATTAAAATACATAACCAATGATTCGACTACTCAAGATTTCGTGGAGTCTAACTTGAACAAGGACGAAAAAGATGTTTGCAGACTGATTTCAAACTATGGGCAGCTCCGATTGGTTCTCCCCATAGCAAAGATGGTTCTCCATAAAAGAAGCCTGTCTGCTTCCAAGCGCTCGTTGAACCTTTCACGAGAACGATGCTGACTTCATGCCCTTGTTTCCCTAATTCTAACACATGCAAAAAACCACGTGGGTCTAAAACCACGCTACGCCCGTCTTTGAACTTAGCTTGACTCAATCGGCTGTTAGGCCAATCGGGCAGATCCATGGAAACCAAAGGCTGAAGAGTCACATTAACAGAAGGTGTCATCACCCATTCTATGCCTCCTTTTTCTTTATGATTAAGAACATACATCCGCCCTCTTTCCTTCTGAATTACCAGATTGCCTAAAGTACTAAACCCAACGTTGGTGATATAGTTGATACGATGGCGTTTATGCCATTTTCGCGGCATTGACTGGACAGTTTTAGAGAGCTGCCCCATTGATGATACGCCGCTAAGGTGCAGTTTTTCACCATCGAACCAGGCCCCATCATGAGAAGCGTTTGCCGAATAACGATTCACTGAATCAAGCACCCTTCCATCCTGCAACGAAAGAGCCAGGGACGATTCTAGGAAATGCAAAACGAGTGCTCCAGACTGAATCAAACACCCCTTTAATAGATGCATACGACCTTTGACCTTTTGCACCGCACTAGGTTCCGCACCGTCTAAAGAACAAGTAAGGACATGCAAAGTCTGATTATCCATGCCGTCAAAGATGAAAATGACTCTGCGTTCATTCTCGGGGTCAAAGGCGATACTGCCAAGAGTATCGCTAGGCGCATCTGGGTACAAAACACGCCCACACATAGATTGAGGCTGCCAATGGCATAGACACCCAGTCTCGGACAACCCCACATATCCTTTATCACCAAGCCGAAAGACTTGACCATTCTTAGGAACAACTGGTTGATAGAGAGGCCAGGGGCTCCGATGATAAAAATGAGGTAGCTCGGCAGAACTAATAGTCAAAGATGAAACAGCTTGTGTTTTTTCGCCAAACAAACTATTCAGATCAATCTTCGCTTGAGACAATAAACGCACACCCGCCCTGCTGTGCCGCGACAACCCGATAGCCCCTTCGCGATCTACTTCGACCGTGTACAGAGGTAGGTCAGAGGCTAAAGACTTCCAAATGTATTGAGATGACGCGGCCTCCAGCGCCGTGGGGTGCGTGATCAAAAAAACCTCTTCGTCAGAGGGAATCAGCTCGTAGTCCTCCGTTAATGCAAAGGCTGCTAGAGCATCTCCAGGGTTAGGTAGAGGCTCCAATCGCGCCAGTTGATCACGTATCTCATCCACCGTCGAAAGAGAAACGGGAACGAACGAGTTTCCTTGAAGGGTTAGAACCCGTACATTCTCTTCATTCTGTCGTTGCAAAGCCAGTGCCACACCCAGGGCAAAAAGGCGCGGTTTTCCCCACATGAAAATGCCCGTGTCTAAAAGTATAACACGCTTAGGAGGAGGCTCTGAGGGAGGAGATTCACGACGCATGTAAAGTGCTTCCCCTTGTGCCAAACGAACCGCAAATGTCATGTCATCCCAAGCAAGCTCAGTTATGAGTAAACGTGAGGGATCCCCGCGATTTGTAATGTCTGAAACACCTCCAAGTGGCAACTCCTCGTCCCTTGCCATTGGTTTCGGAACATGAAGGATGGCCGTGAGCCTACGGACCAATCCAGCGACTTGAGCTAACTCACCGCTGGCATTCTCCAGTGAGGTAATTAAATCCAAAGGTGCTTGTGAAGTAAGGCCGGATTCCTCTTTTATTTCTGGCAATTCAACAGGTTCTAAAACCGCACTTTCCACGCCTGTCCGAAGCCGCTGCTCAAGTGAACCCACGTCCAACTGATCGAAGATCTTTTCAAGAATGGAAAGATCCCGAAGTATCCGAGCCACCCCATTAAGGTCTGGCGTCAGATCCATGAAGGGCCTCAAAAAGGGTACCTCTTCAAACTGTTCCATCACCGACTCTGAAATAGAAACAGGAAGACGATTAAAGGCTCCTTCAAAGATAGCCTGGAATAAAGCACAGCGAGCACTGCCACTCATCCGCAAATCTTTTGGCAAAGCGTGAATTTGATTTAACCCACGCAC
>JAOZVT010000176.1 GCA_025869455.1 Prosthecobacter sp. | reverse complement strand
GGAGTCTAGATACTTATGGACCATCCGGGCTAGTTTCAGGGCCGGATCTCAGTCGTGCGCTTGCAGTGAAAGCTCAGATCTATGATTTGATGCCTCGAATCCACACAGGTGGAAGTGTCGCAGGAACGCAAACTTTTGATGAAGATTATTTCAGCAAGGCCAGTGGAGATATTAAGGCCACTTCGGTTGAAATGAAGGATGCCCTAGAAGAACGCCTTTACGCAAGTGTTGATGAACTTCTCTTTTCTCAAAAAGACGATGGCAGTCGGCGGATATTGAACAATGCCACCGCCAATGCTGGCGGTGATAACTTCGTCCTTTTCAATAAAGCTAGCCTAGAGCGCTCATCCGCCTTTCTTACCGCCAGTAGCCGAGGTAGTGAGATTAACCTTTTTGGATTACCGAGGATTGCCATGTGGCCGATCAACGAAGATACAACCAAGCGTACAGAGTTTGATAAACTCATTGAGTTTTGTTCTCGTGTTGGAAGCACAAACAATAATTATATTTTTCAGCGTAAATATGCGCGCTGGATACCTGGGGTAGCTAACGGTGCTACCTATGACATCCAAATCCCACGTAATAACTCACTGTTAAAGATGCTGGATAAGTTGATGGGGACAGCCTTTCCCACATCCAACACTCAGAGCACAGCTACGAGTTTTGTGACCAAACTCGGTCAAGATAATACGCGTCAACTTCTGGTTTCTATGTTTGATTACATACGCTGTATTAACCTGCATGATAGTTTCCTGGTGAAACCACGTGCTGATTGGCCTACTGAATCTCTTAGTTATAATAATAGAGATAAAAACCTCTATGATATTCGTGATGCACTGGAGGGAAGCTATGACACCTACACCCCAGGGGCTGTTAAGAATTCGGATACCAGTAAAAATGGTGCTGGTAATCGTAAAACCGATGATCCGTTTGAAGACAAGTTTTTGCCAGGACATGGGCAAGTCACGCCATCAGAATCACAAATTTGGCAGGTGGGGGGTAAGCCTGTAAGAGGTTTTGGACGTTTTATCTCCATTAGTGAAATAGGCTTGCAATTTATTTGTACAGCAGATGGTCAGCCTGACATGTACAGTTGGCGGATCCCTGTGAAAGACCCCAGCCCAGATGCGAATGATAAGGACTACATTATCCCTGAAATTCCAGATGCTGAGCTCGCGGCTTCAACTCAGGTCAGTGGAGGACGGACGGCCTTAGAAGTGGATGAGGACACCCAGGGTTCATTCAAAATTAAACAAGATTTTGCTCGCGGATTTTTTGGGACTACGGGGCAGCCTAGATTGACAAATGCGAAAAAACTTCACTGGCAAGATGGTGAGGAGACTGATTTTACCATTAAAAAAAGGTTTTATTCTAACTACCCACCGTTAAGCAATCCTTCTCAGCCTGGGCGTTATGGGACAACTGGTGCCCCGGCCGCCCCTGGCAGCGCCTTATATGGTAGGAATATTGCACGCCACCCTGGGTACCAGCCTGAAAATTGGAATTATAGCTTTGAAGTAGATAGCCTTCCCTTAGAGCCGCATAGAAAGAAGATACAGGCTTTATTGCACCTGGAGTTTTTCTGCCCATCCGTCGGTTACACTCAGATTACTCCTGATTTTACGATAATTTTGTCAAAAGACAGTGTTAGCAATATCGAGTTGGGGCCTCTTGGGAGCGGTAAATCTCTATTTAACGTCTCTGGAGATGTTGTTTTG
>JAOZVT010000175.1 GCA_025869455.1 Prosthecobacter sp. | reverse complement strand
CTGTGCACACTTCAGACTCTCATAACTCCTGGGTCAACTTTTGGGGTGCAGGCCAGCGTTGCTAGACGGTAAAATACCTCCAGAGCTAGCCTCTCGGCGGATAGTGGACAACTTTGCTTTTTTTACGGAACAAATGGCCAGAGCCAATCTGATGACTGTGTATCAAGGCATTCAGAAGCTGATGATCGTCGATGTGAGGCTTCAACAGGGACTCGATAATCCGCAAATGATATTCGAGAGTATGAACTCCACGGGGAAGGCGTTGACTCAGGCTGACTTGATCCGCAACTATATCCTGATGGGCCTACCGCATGATCTGCAGACCCGTCTTTACAATGACTACTGGCGGCCCATGGAGATCGTCTTCGGTGCTGAGAACTACAATACACAGTTTGACGAGTTTGTTCGTTACTTTTTGGTGATCCAAACTGGTAATCACAGGATTCGTCGAGCGGACGTCTATCATGAATTTAAAGCCTATGCACTCAAGCATGAAGTTGAGGTGTTGCTCGGCGATCTGAAGAACTACGCTGGTTACTTCTGTGCAATAGCATTAGGAAAAGAAAAAGAGGCTGAATTGGTCACAGTTTTTCACGATATCAGAGAGCTTAGGGTGGATGTTTGTTATCCTCTGCTAATCGAATTGTATGCGGATTATGCTTTGCAACGTCTAACCAAAGCAGAGTTTATCGAGATACTCTTGCTTGTAGAAAGTTATGTGTTTCGTCGAGCGGTCTGCGATATTCCGACAAATTCGATGAGGCAAACTTTCGCGACTTTTGGCAGAAAACTCAAGAAGGATCGTTACCTGGAGAGTGTAAAGGCAGCCTTTTTGCGCTTGCCGTCTTATCGTCGTTTTCCAGGCGATGAGGAATTTCAACAACGTCTAAAAACGCGAAACCTATATGCGTTCAATCGTCGTTCATATTGGCTACGCCGCTTTGAGAATCATGACCGAAAAGAACGTGTGTTGGTGCAGGATTATACGATCGAGCATATTCTCCCGCAGAATGAAAATCTGAATGCGCAATGGCGCGCGGATCTTGGGCAGGATTGGAAGCGTATCCGTGCTCAGTATCTCCATACACTCGGAAATCTAACACTGACGGGATACAATTCGGAATACAGTGATCACTCGTTTCAGGATAAACGGGATATGGACGGAGGATTCCGCCAAAGTCCTCTACGCCTAAATGAAGGATTGGGGGGCTGTTTGATTTGGAATGAAGAAACCATTCAGAATCGAGCAAATCGCTTGGCTGGGAGAGGTGTTGGCATATGGACCGCACCTAAACTAGCTACAGATATATTGGAATCGTATAGCCAGCAGGGTAAAGACGCATCTGAATACTCTCTAACGGATCATTCGAATCTCGACGGTGGTCTCGCTCGCGAGCTTTTTGATACGTTTCGTCTCGAGGTATTGGCGCTCGATGAGTGCGTACGGGAAGAGTTTCTAAAGCTTTATATCGCTTATAAAGCGGAGACAAACTTTGTGGATGTTGTGCCGCAGGCAAAAAGGCTGAGGCTCAGCCTGAATATGGATTTTCATGAGATCAATGATCCGAGAAAAATCTGCAAAGATGTTTCAGGTGTGGGCCGCTGGGGCAATGGTAATGTGGAGGTTTTTTTAGATCGCCTGGAAGATCTTCCTTATGTGATAGGCCTGGTGAGGCAG
>JAOZVT010000174.1 GCA_025869455.1 Prosthecobacter sp. | reverse complement strand
CATTTTTCTGAAAAGTACAGCCCGATTTTCGACAATCTTTTTGGAAGTCGGTATAGCTCCAAAAATCATCGGCCCGCTTACCTGGATGGTTCGTCTGTGTCTGCCACTTGTTCTGCTAATGGAGGCCTTTTGTGAACGGCTGAAGACGAAGACAACGGTTCACAAAACACAGAGTGATCAGATCATGGATATCATCACGCTTGTCCAG
The DNA here is from genome assembly GCA_025869455.1 of Prosthecobacter sp. Lineage (GTDB taxonomy): Bacteria > Verrucomicrobiota > Verrucomicrobiia > Verrucomicrobiales > Verrucomicrobiaceae > Prosthecobacter. The sequence goes on along the minus strand of JAOZVT010000174.1, from coordinate 17,476 downwards.
GCGGCCAAGGCGGAACAACTGCTGCACAATCGGGAAGAGATCATTATGATCCACGCGGCTACGTTGAGTGCGCGCAGAACGAAGACCGCCATGGTGCCGAGCGGGGCCGTGAAGATCTTTGACCTTCGCAAGACGCTGCCAGAAAATGTCGCGGATTTAGGAGGCAAGTTACATCGCAGTTATCCTGTCAGTGCAAACGGCAGCCTGGACCAAGTCACGGGCTACATCCGTGTGCGCGAACTGTTTGTGCAAAACATGACGGACCCCACAGCCAACTGGCGGGAGCTTATACGGCCAGTTTTACACATTGGTGAAAAGGCATCGCTCACACAATTGCTGACCCTGTTCTTAGAGAAGCATGAAATCGCGGCTCTAGTGGACAATGACTCCGGCAGGATCTGCGGTTGGGTCACCATGGATGATGTCATGAAAGTATTGATGGGAGCGCGCGTGTAAATTTGAGATCTGTGATTCACCATAGGTTAGGCTGAAATCGCCATGATTAAGCAGATTCCAAGGGGCTGAGCCTCCCACTTTCTTGCTGCTCTTCATGGAGGTCTTGTCCATGGAACTGCTCCAATTGTTTCCTGGCAAATTTGGATTGGCTAAGCCGATTGAAGGGAATGGTTTTCATGGCAAACCACGGTCCAACGATGCCCTGCAAGGGCCAGCGAAAGATCACATAGCGCAGCAAGGCATCCCGTAGCAGAGACGCGGAGCTTCCTGTCCAGGTGCCCAGTCCCATCCCCAAAGCCGCACGGGTAGCCGCCGTGTTTGCAGCAGCGCGACGGCAGCGATCATATTCCGCTAACCAAGGCTCCGCAGGCTGACCATGATGCAAGATGGCATGCAGCATCACCGCCGCGAATTCCGCATCTGCAAAACCCGTGTTCATTCCCTGACCACCTATCGGACTCATGACATGGGCAGCATCTCCACACAGAATGACGCGCCCCTCAAAAACTTGCTCGCAGTCCAAACGCCATGGAGAGAAGGCACTTTGATTGAGCTGGTCTTGTGGTGAGATGTTATGCCCAGATCGGGTGCGAACCATTTCACTGATGAAGTCCTGACTCGTTTCCTGGGTGGGCCCACGGGTTTGAACAATCCAGCGCCTCAATCCACCCGGCAGAGGAAAGCTTTCCACCGCTCCTTCAGACGTGAAGTAAAGATGTGCCTCATCCTTCAGGGCGGAGCGATCCGTAAAGTCGCCCATGACAAAATGATGCCCGTAATCTCGCCGTGTGGTCCGCATCCGCAGCATCTCCCTCACCCGACTGCGATGTCCGTCACAAGCCACCGCATAAGCAGCCTGCTGGGTCGTCACCACACCCGCACCATCACGAATCTCCAAAGTCACCTGTCCGGCATCCTGCTTTAAGGAGATGACCTCCACTCCACGATCCAGCGTGACGCTTGGGTATTCGGCTAACTTCTCCGACAAAAGCCTCATGCTCTCCTGCTGAGGCAGAGACAGGATGTACGGATAAGGACCTGGGATATCGCGGAAAGAGGCCGTGCCTAAGAACCCAGTTTGCCCATGCACCTGACAATCACGAATGGGTAATCCATGCTGAATGAACTGCGTATCCAGCCCCAGTTCTGCAAGAATAGCCAAAGAAGGAGGTGTGATGCCAATCGCCTGGGAATGAGTAGGCAATGTCGTGCGCTGCTCAAGGATGTGTACTTTAACACCACGAGTGCCTAACAAACAACCCAACGCCATGCCAATGGGGCCGGCCCCAATGATGACAACTTCATTCTGCATTGACGATGATGCGTGGTTGTTATTCATGGCCCGAATTCGACGTCTAGGAAACCAATACGGCACGGCTGATTGATAGCGCGCATAAGCTTCACCATAAAAACGCAGATACCGCTTCTCCTTCAAAACAGGCGCAGCAAAGCAGTAAAACGTCCATAGGCTAGCAATGAGCAAATGATCCGGTGTCCAAATGGGGGCCGTCCACAGGATCAAGGTAAAAGAGGAGTAAATGGGCTGGCGGCTGTATTTAAACAAACCCGTGCGTGTGAAGGAGCGGTACACAGGGGCTTGCCCACGCCAAACGGAGCGCCAGCCTAAGATACCAATTTGTACGTCCAATCCCGCGTCACTCATGGACTTGGCCAAAAGCACCCAGGACGCCCCATAAAGAACCGTGAGCGTGTTTTTTAGCCAGCCTTCGGGAGCTGCCCAAAGAACATCCGAGGAGGACCAGAATGAAAAGGTAATCAGCAACTGCAATGAAGCTAGACCCGCAAATATGGTAGTGGAAAGCTCACGCCCCAGCCCCATGGGAGCCAGCTTTGTCATCCAACGCCGACCACGATCTGACAGTAATAGCGAATGCCCTAAAGCAAACTGAAGCACCAGCAGGAGATCTACCACTAAGGCAGACCAGCCATGCAAGTGCAACACACTGGTGTGCAGGCCGTGATATAAGCTAACAAACATCACCGCCACCGACGCAAGGAAAAGGCTATGGCTCAGAAACCCGTAAGCCAGGGCAGACCAGCGTTGTGCTGGCGAGTAGATTGAGCCTATCGCAGACATAGTTAGACTTTAAGATTTGCTTCCAGGCAGGGAGTGGTCATCGCCACACAGCCGATGCGTTCCATCACGGCTGTTTCAACGGTGAGTCCTGGGCCAAACGCCATTGCGCATATCATGGCCTGATCTGTTTCAGCTGAATCAAGCATCTCTTTGAGCACAAAGAGAATCGTAGCACTGCTCATATTGCCATAGTCGCGCAAGATGGTACGTGAAGCTTCCAAGGCATCCGGTGGTAGGGCAAGACTGTCTTGCACCTTATCCAAGATCGAGCGTCCACCAGGGTGAACGGCCCATTCATCAATCTTTTCCAGAGCCGAATCATGGCGTGATAGGATGCCTTTCAAAAGCTGGCGAATATTCGCCCCAATGATGTCTGGCACATAGCTGGACAAGACGATATTGAATCCCTCATTACCGATTTCCCAGGCCATATCAGATTCACTGGAAGGAACCAAGGCCGACTCAAAGCCCCGCAGTAAATAAGCTGGCTTCTTGTTCATCGGCTCGCGCCCACTCACAATGGCAGCGGCCACACCATCCGCGAACAAAGAGTTCGCCAAAATACTGTCGGGCTGATCATTGATCTGCATGTGTAGGGTGCAGAGTTCCAAGCAAATCACCAAAACCACGGCTTGCGGATCGGCCTCACAAAACTGTGACGCCATACGCAGGGCAGGGAAGGCCGCATAACAGCCCATGAAGCCGAGGGTATAACGCTGCACATTCTCACGCAGCCCCAGTTCACGAATGATATGATAATCTGGCCCCGGATTCACGAAGCCCGTGCATGATGTGTAGATGATGTGTGTGATGTCATCTTTGGAAAAGCCGGGTGAATCCTCAATCGCGCGGCGGGCAACTTCCACGGAAAGCTCGCGAGCGTTGTGAGCATACACACGGTTTCTTTCTGCTGTGCCGGGTGAGATAAGGCGTCCTTCCTCATCGGTTCGATACAAGGACGCATCTGCACCTTCCACGAAGTCTCCCGTGACACTGTGACGGGTCTCAATGCCACTGCGATTGTAGATGGCATGGATGAGGCGTTTCGTCTTTGTATCCTGAGCCCAATCTTTCAGACGATCCCGTGTGTAAGCTTGGCTGTAGGTGTAGGTCGGGGTGCCTGTGGCAATGTGGTGAATGTAGGAGGGCATAAAGATCAAAGCTGCGAAAGAGTCACGGCGGCATGCACCTTCACGGTGTCACCCACACGAATAAAAAGAAGAACGGCAGGTACACTGATACCGCTGGCCTTCATCGATACGTCAAAATCCAGATCAAAGGTCGCTTTCTTCCCCACTAACTTCCAGTGGCTGATAGTGGCATTGATGGACTGTTTTTTGTCCAGAAGGGTCAGATTCAAAGGTAGCTTAGTGGGGGTTTTCCCATCTGCAGCTACCTGCGTGACCTGCGCATCCATGGAAGCTTCAATCAACGGATGATCCGTGACCTTCATGGCCTTTTTCATATTGTCGTCCCGCTTAGGTTCCGCCGTGTCCATGTCGGCAGCTTTGACGCTGACCTTCGCCTTCACTTGCTTGAGCTGCCCCGCGTCATCTAAAATCACATTTGTGACAAAGGGTTCTGCGGACACTTTGCCTGCCCAATCATGAAGGGTGGAGGTGCCAGAAAAGGTGATTTCTGACACTCCAGCCCACTGGGTAGTTGTATCCGCCTTGATGGCCTGAACGCCTAACAAAAGGGGTAATATGAGTAGTCGTAGGATCATGGTTTTTAATGAACTAAGTTTTGGACGTAGCTCTGGTAGCCTCAACGAGTGAAGGAAGGTGATTTTGATTGGGCTGTTCCTGCCTGTCTTCAAAGCACGCGGCGTGCCTAGTTAACATGCTCCCAAACCAAACCCTTGCCCCCGCCATCCCGGCGAAAGGCGTCCATAAAAGCAGGTCTAGAGTTTTCACAAAGGAGTCTTCGCCACATGGAAAAGACACGAGGCTACTGAGCTTATGGTGAGACAGCAACCGGCCTCGAATGCTCAATGGTAGAGAGTAACTTTCCATTTTGATTTTTAGTTAGGAATCAATCTCGATTAGCCCTTTCAAACCCTTGATTTTAAAAGCCTCCGTCCAGCTCAGGGATTAAGTTGTTCGAGGCTGAACCCGCCAGAGAGGAGGGTCGTAGCCGTGGGTTTCTGATTGGGTTCAGGGATTTGCGGCAGCATGAAGTAACCGACTGCTTTCACAGAGCCATCACTCAACCTGACGACTTGGCCTAGGAAGGGAACATTCGAGCGTTTCAATGCTGGGTTCGTTTCCACCAGGCTGAATTTTCCACTCACCTTGCCTGTTGCGGGTGTGATGGCGACCACGACCTTGCCTGGATTATCAAGCGGAGCTGGCAGAGTCACTTTGTTTTTGTCGGTAAATGTAAAGCTCATGTCTGGGTTCGTTTCTGAAGCAGCCAATCCTCCATCGGTGAAACTTAAGAGAACAGAGCCGACGGCGGGTAAACCCAAGACCAGCTTGCGCTTGCTCAAAGGCCCGAGGTAACCCCCTTCAGAAAGGAGATTGATAGGCCCGAAGCTGTCGGCGTAAGCTCGGCTGACAGTACTTGGTTTGAACCAAGTCAAGGGCCCGCTGATGCTGTTATCCTCAAACCCAGATTGATTCAGGTTTAGGTTCAGTTGTCCCTGGATCGTGCCCACTTTTTTATAGAGCGGCGTGTAAACCCAGAACTCACCCTGACTGCCCAGGAAGGTTGCTCCGGTGATGGATTCACCATCTGCCGTCTTACCCACCACAGATAAGGTGCCCGCAAGACTGGCACTGAATGAAGCGAAGCCCGTGCCCTGGGGGATCGAGACCACTCCACTGTCCTCCACATCAGATAAGTTCAGCGCTAAGCTGTAATATCCCTGAAAGGTATCCGCAGGATTGGTCTTGGCATTCCAGGCTGAGCGCCAGCCATTGACCGCCGCACTGCCTAGGGTGCCTGTTAATTCTCCAGTATCTGCATTCACGGTCAGTGTCAGTGTTTCTCCACCCACCAAGGCGGAGATCTGCGGGGCTGAATCCGCCAGAAAACCCTTCGCTGCATAACTGGCACTGCCGCCTTTACTGCCACTGTTGCTTAGAGCACTAACCACTTTTAAGGAATAGGTGCCTTTGGAAGTTGTCGAGACCGTCAGATAGCCTCCCAGGCCTCGATTGATGACTGAATCGCGTGCGATCAGTCCGCCAAAGTTGCCCACAAGGTTATCCCCCAAAGTATTGACGAAGAGTTGCCCAGTCACCGTAGCACTGGTGCCACCTGTATTCTTGGCGGTCACACTGACATTGAAGGTCCCGGAAACCGTGGGCCGCCCAGTGATCAAGCCTGTTTTGGCATTCGCTTTTAAGCCTTTCGGCAGGCCTTTGATGGAGAATGTCTGCGGATAGTTCTGCGCGGTAACTTGATAAGTGAAATCCGCTCCAATGGTTGTTGGCGTAAAGCCGAGAGGATCAATGATGGGAATCGAGTACGTGGCTGAAACGGGAAGTGTGAGCTGCTTGAGAACTGAAAAGCTCGCGTCATCCGAAAGCCGCACCGTGAAAGTGGAATTGCCTGCTACTGTGGGAGTTCCGGAAAAAACTCCATTGCTGCTAAGCTGGATGCCGCTTGGCAAAGTTCCCGTATTGACTGTCCACGTGTAGGGTGAGCTGCCGCCCGTTCCTTGAAGGCTGAAATCGAAGGCCACGCCTTTCACCGCCGTGGGCAGTATATTCGTGAGGATACTCAGATCACTCATGGTCACCGTGAATTCAGCCGTATCTTTGAAGCCATTGGAATCCTCCACCTGCACAGTGAAGGTGCTGGTGCCATTGTCCGTCGGTAACCCGGAAAGAACGCCAGCTTCAGTTAATTGCAGACCAGAGGGCAATGTCCCACTGCTCAGTGTCCAAGTGTAGGGTGTGGTGCCTCCTGCTGCCTCCAGATTGACACTGTAACTCGTCCCAGGAGAACCTGAAGGAAGCGAAGAGGCCGTAAAAATAACAGGGTTCGCAGCCGGGTTCACTGTGACCGTCGCTGTCGTGGAATTAGCTCCCGTTGGATTGGCCACGTTGGTGACCTTCACCCAGTAATCCGTCGTGATCACCAAGGTAGGTGTGGTGAAAGAAGCGGCATTGGTTCCCACAGGTGTGGTCGTTACGCCACTGGTTCCCTGATACCACTGATAGTTTAGCGGAGCATCCCCACTCGCTAGAACCGATAACGTGGTGCTTTCTCCGCTGTTAATCGTGGTGGATCCAGGATGGGTCACAATGGCCGCAGGTTGGCGAACAGTCACGGTTGCAGCATCAGAGTTTACTCCAGACGGCGTGACCGAATTCGAAACATTCACCCAATAGCTTGTGGTCGCGGACAGTATGGGCGTGGTGAAGGATGAGGAATTGCTTCCCACTGGGTTTGTCGTGGTGCCGCTGGCCCCCTCATACCACTGATAGGTGATCGGCGAACCGCCTGTGGCGGCGACACTTAATGTTGCTGTACTGCCACTGTTAATCGTCGTCGAAGCAGGCTGACTCGTGATCGCTGCGCCGGGTGGAGCAGAGACTGCGATGGTGAAGGTGGCCGATGCGGATCTCCCACTGAAATTCGAATTTTCCCAACCTCGAATAGTCACCGTTTTATTGCCACTTTGCGTTGTGACTCCCGTCAAGGTGGTGGTTTTACCCTGCGTGCTCTTCAGGGTCAGCCCCGTCGGTAGCGTGCCACTGGAAACGGACCACGACTGAGGTGTATGACCACCGCCTCCGACGATTTGGAAGACCCCAGCTAAATTGGTGCCCGAGGTGACAGGCACGGTGCTAGAGCCTGCTGAAGGTGCCACCTGACTGACGGTCGTCGCGCCAGCCACGCTGTCGTAAGCGCCCAATCCGACCACAGTCGCGATGACGATTTTTGTCGTGTCAAACGCAGCCGTTGTGGTCAAAAGATTGATTTCTGGCAACAATATTTGTGCGGCTGGAGATCGCTGAAACAGCAGCAAAAAGGAACTGCTTTTCGAGAAGACTCTTTTTAACTTTTGCAGACTTGGAAACATTTTCATGGGGTTGGTTCTAGGTTGTTTTTAAATACTCAGGGTTCCTTAATTGCAGCCACAGCCGCCACCGCCTACACCACCACCGCCAAAGCTGGCTTCACGCGAAAAGTAGGCATGCATCGTCATCGCCGTGAGCAGCGAATCACGATCTGGTCTCATCAATGGATGAGCTAAGTTGCCCCGTTCAAAGGGCTTCACTCTCTCCAGATGGCTGGAGCAACTGCTCAACAAGCAGAGCGCGAAAGCGGCGAAGAATAGAAATAAACGTTTCATGATGAATGGTTGGGGGATGAGATTATTGACGAAGCAATTCCTCAATCTCATGGATGTATTCCGCTTCGGTTTTTGCGCCTTTGAATCCCTTGTGGATGTGTTGAATTTTTCCACTGCGGTCGATGAGATAGCTGGTCGGCATCGTGGGTGGATTAAAGAATGCGGCCGCTGTTTGCTTCGCGTCGTGTACCAGCGTGAAGCCCACGGGATGCTTGGCCGCGAAGGCTTGATACTTATCAGCCTCTTCATCCACGCCGATGCCGATAATCACGAGTCCCTGCGCAGCATACTTGTCATGCAGCTTAGCCATGGTGGTGAAAGATGCTTTGCAAGGAGCACACCAGGATGCCCAAAAATCCACCAAGACAACCTTTCCGGTTGTCTTTGGCAAAGCTGCTCCTGGTAGCAATTCACTAAGTTTTGGCAGAGTGGATCCCACGGTAGGTTCCGCGGCTAGTGCATGGATGGATAGACTTAAACAGATGACACTGATGATTTTAATGAGGTGTTTCATAGGATTAATTATTTAATTTGTTAGGCGGCTTGAACTTGTCTTTTCGTGAAATGTACGGTGGTGGCTATCCCTTGCTCGTCTTGAAGGCAGGCTTCCACGCCAGTGGCGCTTTCGGCAAATTGCAGACCCTCTTTCCTACCCAGGACAAAAACGCAGGTGGCATAGATCCCCGCAATGAGGCAGGTCGGAGCGATGACCGTCACGGCCCGTAAGCCATGACGTACAGGCCAGCCTGTACTGTGGTCTAAGATATGCCCATAGCGGATGCCCTTGTGTTCGAAACGCCGAGCATAGTCACCAGAGGCACACACGGCATAGTCTGAGACAGCCAGACCACCGACGCAGCGATCCGTCTGGATACCATCCTGAATACCCACATGCCAAAAAGGATGAATGCCATTTCCACCAATGGCAAAGATATCCCGACCAAGATCTACAAGCGCATCCTGAATGCCATGCTTCCGTGCAATAGCAATGACTTGATCCACGGCATATTCTTTGCCAAACCCTCCGAAGTCTAAGCCCATGCCTTCACGAGGTAGAAATATCTTCCCTGGTTTGCGTTGGACCTCTTTCCAGTTGGACAAACTCAGTGCTTGCTGAACTTCGGATTCTAGGGGCAGGCGCTTATGAACCTTCTTCCAATCCCAGACGCGGAGTAAGGGCAACATGCAAGGATCTAACAAACCTCCTGTTAGGCCATGCATGGCGTCTGCCATGTCTAGCATGTTATCCATTTCATGATCAACCTCCACCCATTGGTGCCCCGCTGCTTGATTGATGCGAGAGAGCATCGAGTCGGGCTTGAAGCGTGAGAACTTGGCCTCGAAGTCTCCTAACCATCCCAAAGCTTCCGCTAGGAACTGCAAGGCGGTCTTTTGATTCTCACAGCGGAATTGAATCACACAGGCTGTGCCAAGAGCACGAAATTGAATGCTCCGCACGCCACGGCTATCAGGCTGAATAGGGACTTGGATGACGGAATTAGCCATGATCTTGAATTAAAATTCAATCGTCACTCCGAAGGTCCAGATACTGGCAGTCGGGTAAGTCGCCGCAGGCGCTTGGTGAGAGCCTGTTCCACTCATGTCATAAAGTTCGTAAGCTGCTGACAGAGAGAATTTATCACTCAGCCGGTAACGCGCCTTTAAGCCTAGACTCAGTGAGTTTAGGGATGACAGTCGGTAATCAGCGGAGTAGTTAGGCCCGGAGCCACTCGGATATTCGGCAGGGTTTGTTAGGCTCACCTCATCCAGCGTTTTGTGGTAAAAGTCCGCCGCACTTTGCCGATAATAACGGAAGTAAGGTGTCACCTCGAACTTCTCCCCGATCCCCTGCCGCCACTCCATTTGCAGACTTTGGGAAAACACCCCGTAATCATCCTGAGAAAGACGCACCGTGGTATCCAGCACCCCTTGAACCGCGTCAAAGAACCTGGTTCCTTGCAGTTGTAAAACCCCGCGCAATCGACTGTCTGGACGGTTTTCCCGGTATAGATTGACCGTCGGAAAGTCGATGGTCCCGCCTGCGCCATCATCTACGGAAATGATATCCGTACGCTGAATGGCTTTATAAGGATCATTCAGATAACCCTCGCTATATCCCAGCGTGAAATTGGCGGAGAAGATGGTGTTCTTATCCAGGAGCTGACTGAGCCCGAAGAACAGGTCGTAACTTTTTTTGGTTTGGTTATCGATGCCGAAGACGACGATCTCATCATCCAGATAATTGATCCCCATGGAGAGAGTCGTATTTTTCTGATTGAGTTCCCATTTGTCACTGAGTGACAAACCATTCGAAAGATAGTCCTGCTCCTTGCTGCGTGAAAATTCTAACTCCACGCGATGATCACCAAACTGTTGGGACAATGCTGCCAACACCCCATTACGTACATCCTCCACATCAGCCAGAAACGGTTGTGTTCCACCAGGCAAGGCCCCAGTCGGTGAAGCTCCGCTGATAGCATCCCTCAAGAGTTGGAATCGAACACTCGTCTCATCAGATAAATGCATCTCTCCACGGTAGTACCAGGACTCCACAAAGATGCGGCCATTGGCTTCATCATAGACTTGATAGCTGGAATCGAAGCTCAAGTTCTCTGCGGCTGATAACGATAGCGTCGGCAGCAACAGAGGCGCATAAGCGAATGGCCTCCGCCTACCCGAGTTTCTGAAGAGAGTCCGCAGGGAGAACTCGTCTGGTCGATGAGGTTTGGCATTCATGGTTTGTTTAGAAAAGTGGGCAATGCTGTATCAAGCTGAGGGTGCATGTACGAGTGGCAGTGCCTGTGTCTTAGGCTGCTTTTGATGGTGGGCAGCGCGCACACGTTCCCCGACTCCCCAGCGGTAGAGGACGGGTAGTAAAAATAAGGTCAAAAAGGTACTGCTGACGATTCCTCCAATCACCACCGTGGCGAGTGGACGCTGCACCTCCGCACCAGCGCCTTCACTGATGGCCATGGGAATGAAGCCCAGGCTAGCCACCATAGCTGTCATCAGGACAGGTCGTAGCCTTTGAAGACTTCCTTCATTCACGGCCTCTTCTGCCGTGCGGCCTTCGTTGCGCAATTGGTTAAAGCAACTGATCAAGACCACACCATTGAGCACCGCGACACCACAGAGAGCGATGAACCCAATCGCTGCACTGATGCTGAAGGGCAGCCCGCGCATCCAAAGGGCCAGCACACCACCGGTGATTGCCAAAGGAATACCTGTGTAGATAATGAGCGTTTGGGTCACGCTTTTAAACGTGGCGTGAATGAGCACAAAGATCAGTACCAGTGCCAATGGAACCACGATGGCCAAACGCGCTCGTGCCTCCTGCAAATGCTCAAACTGCCCACCGAAATCGATACGATAGCCTTCGGGTAATTTGAGTGCCGTAGCGATTTTTGCACGCGCCGTATTCACATACGCTTCTGAATCCACGCCCCCTGCTAGGTCCACATTCAGACCCACACGGCGGTGGCCATCCTCACGACCGATGGCATCCACCTGCGGCACTTCCACAAAGTCGGCCAAACGCCCCAGCGCAATCAAGGAACCATCCTGCGTACGCACTGGCAGCATTTTCATGATCTCTGGATCATTGCGCAGGTTCTCTGGCAGACGCACCACAATGTCTCGACGCCGATTGTGCTCAATCAAAGTGCCTGCTTTTTGCCCTGCCATCGCGGTGGTAATGGCGGCATTCACTTCAGCGGCTTCCACGTTGTACTTCAGCATGGAAGTGCGATCCACACGGATCTCCAGCACAGGGACCCGACCTTGGGTTTCAAACTCGGCATTGTTCGTTCCCGGCAGACCTTCTAAAATCGTCTTCACCTCTTCCCCGATCTTTTCCATCATGTCGTATTCATCGCCAAAAATGCGGACGGCTAGATCTGCTCGGGAACCTTCCAGCATTTCATTGAAACGCATTTGGATAGGCTGCGCAAAGTCGTAATCCTGCTCCGGCACTTCGCGTGTCAGTTCTTCACGAATGAGTTCAGCAAGCCGATCTTTATGTACCGGTTTGCCATTCTCCTTCCGCCATTCTGACTGTGGTTTGTAGAAGATGTAGAGATCGTACTCCCCTGGAGACATCGGGTCCGTCGCCACTTCACTGGTTCCTACACGGGCAAAGGTGCGGGTGACCTCGGGTACTTTATTGATCAGGTATTGCTGGGTTTTGATGCAGCGTTCCAGAGAGGTCTTCAGACTCGTGTTCGCCGGCTGATAAACCATCGCAGTCCATGACCCCTCATTAAGGGTGGGAACGAATTCCTGCTTCAAACTCATGAAGACCAAAACGGTAGCTACCAATAAAGCCACCACTCCACCCACCACACCCCAGCGTGTCTTCCATGCGATTCCCAAAAGGGGTGCATAAGCGGCCTTGGCCCAACGCATGAAGAAGTTGTCGCCTTCAGTAATATTACCCCCCAACAGCAAGGAGCAGAGAGCAGGCATGAGCGTCAGGGCTAACACCAAGGCCCCGCCCAGCGCCAGCATGACCGTGATGGCCATCGGGTGAAACATTTTCCCTTCAATCCCTGTCAAAGCTAGGATCGGCAAATAAACCAGCGTGATGATAAGCACGCCAAAAAACATCGGGCTACCGACTTGCTCACCCGCCTCACGAACGGCATTCAGCCGTTCCTTGGGTGTCAGTTTACGCCCCAATTCATGCTGCTTTTCACCCAACACACGAACAATGTTTTCCACCATCACGACAGCACCATCGATGATAAGTCCAAAGTCCACGGCCCCCAGGGACATCAAGTTTCCTGAAACTCCGCCAAAGGTCATCCCAATCAGAGCAAACAAAAACGAGAGAGGAATGGCCAAGGCCACAATCAGTGCCGCACGCCAGTTGCCTAACAAAAACAGTAACACGCCAATAACCAAAATGGCGCCTTCAAAGAGATTGTGTTCCACCGTTTTGATGGTGCGATCTACCACCTCACTCCGTGCATATTGAATGCGGATTTCCAAGCCATCCGGCAGTTTCTTTTGTAGCTCGGCCAGCTTTTCTTCCACTCGTTTGCTGATGATGCGACTGTTCTCTCCCACCAGCATCATCACGGTACCCAATACGGCTTCTTCACCGTTCTCCACCGCGCAACCCGTGCGCACATTGCTGCCGATCCCCACTTCGGCCAGATCCTTGACGCGTAAGGGTTCGACCCCGGCGGCAAATTTGACAGGGAGATTGGCAATGTCGTCCGAACTAGCCACCTTGCTAACACCGCGAATCAAGACACGATCTTCACCGCGATCAATCACTCCGCCGCCTGCATTATCCACATTTTGTCCGATGAGCTCAGCGAGTTCGCCAAAAGTCATTCCGGCATTCGTCAGAGATTCCGGTTTCGGAAGGATGACCAACTGCCGTTCGTAGCCACCACTGCTGTTCACTTCAGCCACGCCAGGGACCGTCCGTAGATAAGGCTTCACGATGTACTCGTGCGCGTCACGCAGATCCATGAGCTGACGCTCACGAGGTTCCTTCCGCTGCGGCGCGTCTTTTTGATAATCCAAGGTGTAGTAAAGGATCTCACCCAAACCCGTACTGATGGGTGACATCTGAGGACTGAGTCCTGGGGGCAACTCCACTTGCACCAGGCGTTCACTCACGAGTTGCCTAGCACGAAAGATATCCGTTCCATCATGGAAGACCAGAGTGACCTGGGACAAACCAGACTTCGTCAGGGAACGAAACTCCTCCACTCCTTGAATCCCTGCCAAAGCCAACTCCAGAGGATAGGTAACGAGCTTTTCGGTCTCTTCTGGAGCTAACCCTGGAACGGCGGTATTGACCTGAACCTGGGTGTTGGTGATATCAGGCACCGCATCTACGGGCAGATGCATGGCAGAGAATATGCCAGCAGCCGTGAGTAACAGCGTTCCCATGATGATGAGAAAGCGGTTCTTGAGTGAAAATTCTAGAATGGAAGAGATCATGGCAGCACTGAAAGAATGGGGGGATTCATGTGGCTCTGGTTTCTAAGGTCTGAGGGGGAATTATGAATCTATGGTTAGGCGTAACGATCTATTCATAACCTCACGTGTTCGTTCAGCGCTGTTGAGCGATGCCGCTGCTGCCTTCCTGGCTTCCTGTGTTCATGGATGCGCCCGTCAGCCGTTCCACCTCCATGCGTTGCTTCCAGGCATTGCGGCGGGACTCAATGAGTGCATCCATCGCATCCAGGTAGCCTCGTTGCATTTCCACGTAGGTCGCTGCCGGAACAGCACCTAGTCGGAAGTGGCGATCCGCCTCCACAGCGGCATCGCTAAATTCCTTTTCACTTTCTGGCCTCCAATGTGAAAGGGCCGCTAGCTCTGCCAAATAGCCAGAACGTGCCACGGCTAAATCGCGCTCCAGATCCCGCAAGGTGGCAATCAGCAAAGTTTCAGCCTGTTGAGTCCTCGCTTTTTCAGCCGCGACATTGCCTTTGTTTTTATTCCAAAGGGGCAGGGGAATGGAGAAGGCAAAACCTCCTTCGATTTGAGTGCCGCCAGCATGCTGGCCAGCCATGTAAGGTCCAAACGTAATGTTACCCCAGCGCTCGGATTTGGTCAGATCCACTTTCAAACCCTGCCTTGCGACTTGGAGCCTCTTTTGCTGAAGCTCAAAATTTGTTTTGGCCGCCTGCTGTTTGAGAGCTTCCAGAGATTTGACGGAAGGGAACGAGGTCACTGCATCACCCAATACCAATTCCGCATCTGGGGATCTTCCACACAGCACAGCTAGGCTCGCTGTCGCTGCTTGTACTTCTTTAGCCGCATCCGTTAAGGTTCGATCACTGGTCAGCAAAGCAGCCTCTAAAATTCGCCTTTCTAAGAGCGCGCTGACGGCTCCTGTATCACGTTGAACGAGCACCTCGATCAAGGATTGAAGACGCTCCTGCACAGCCTGCGCTGCCTTTTGTTTTCGGCGGAGCAAGACTACGTCCCCACTGAAAGCACGCACCTGATTGGCCAGCTGAGATTTGAACTGGTCGAGCCCTAGCTGGGCTAAGGTGATGTCACGATCTGCGATGGCTTTCCGCAGGGACATCCGACCAGGAAAATCAAAGACCTGAGCTATCTGGGCACGCCAGACAGCCCCTTCTTTTTGACTGGCCACACTCATGCCGCCAAGCTCAAGAGACAGTTCAGGATTTTCCAATCTTGCAACGGCTTGACGGCCACCGAGTGCAGCGTCGATTTCCGCTTCATAAAAGCGCACTTCAGGATTCTTTGTTAGGGCCTCTTGGACGAGGTCAGCGGTGGTTAATTCGGCGCTATGCGCCTGCATGGTGGCGGCCAAAAGGCACACGCTTAGATTAAAAGACAAAATTTTCATAAAAGAGAAGAGGGGGGAATGGATGGGCAACAGCCGATCAGGCTGCAGGCATGGATTTTCATGCGGTCAGCTCCTGATGAGCTCACAATGAACCGGCTTTATTCGTAGCCGTGTAAGCCCCTTGAATTCAGATCAGACGATCTGGTTAGGGGCTGTCCTCCTTCTCAAATCAGCAGTTGTACTGTTGCTAAAGATAACGGCCGTTGTCTAAACACAGGCTCGTCTCTCACCAGTCCTTTGACAAAGGATGAAGCATTGGGCTTAGGTACCCACAACACTAAGGAGGATGTTGCCAAATAATTGAGCATGGGGCTGTTCTTGACGGCTGTCTTAAGCAGCAAGTCACGCTCAGAATTCACACTGCTAGCAACATGGGCCGAAATCATCTTATGGTCGCCTTCCGTATTCGGGCGGCACATGCTAACGATGAACTTAGCCAGGGTGTTTTGGTGGTCACAGACCTGTGGCGTGTAATCGCCAACCTTGTGATGGAGTAACAATTGAGTTCCTTGATCAGACTGCCTGACCTGAATGGCATGACTACCATCAAGGGTCGCCAACATGAGCATCATCGCAGGCATCAACGACGTTCCTGTGATGGCATAAACCATCAGAAGGATCAGTGCGGTGAAGCGTTGTTGCGTGCGCATAAAAACAGGATCACAGAAAGTATCTCTGATTATACGTCGGCATGCAATGACTTATCGCAAAATGAACAAATGTTAATGTTAGGCTGCTTTTGAAACTCAGTTTCAGCTGGACTGACGCGCAGATGTCACCACTTGATGAAGGTATTCTAACTCGACATTGTACCGCTCATGCTCCGCTTTCTCGTTCCATCATTCTCTTTCTTGCTCCTCTCTTATTTGCAAGCTGATGCACCTAAGGGCTGGCAGCCAGAGATAAGCGAAATACGGATCCACAGCACGGCGGATCAATCTGAACAACCCGCATTGACTTGGTCTCCCCATGTCAAAGAAGCTAGACCTCTACTCGTTGGCCTTCATACTTGGGGAGGCGACTACAAGCAGGCATCCAATGGCCACGTCTATGCTCAATGGTGTTTAGATCGTGGTTGGCATTTTGTGTATCCTCATTTTCGTGGGCCTAACAAAACGTCTGCTGCTATGGGCAGTGATTTAGCTGTGCAGGATATTGTGGATGCGGTGGAGTACCTGAAGAAAACGCAGCCAGTGGATAGCAGTCGCATCTACCTCATTGGTGCCAGTGGCGGTGCCCACATGTCCATGATGATGGCAAGCAGGCATCCTGAAATCTGGGCTGGTGTCTCCGCCTGGTGTGGCATCAGTGATATTCCCGCTTGGCATGCAGATCATGTCAAAAATGGCGTGGCTGATCACTATGCCCAAAACATTGAATCCGCACTCGGCGGCCCTCCGGTCGGCGAGCTTTTAAAGGAGGGTATCCATCGTTCACCGCTCACTTTCTTAGAACACGCCAAAAGCGTTCCTCTGGATCTCAATCATGGCATTCATGATGGTCGTTTGGGCAGCGTTCCATTTCGGCATAGTTTGTTAGCCTTCAATCAAGTGGCAGAGACTCCACTGAATCGGGATGACATATTCAGCTATTATGAGACCGAACAGCGCCCCACGACCTGGGCAGCTCCTCAGCCAGATGCGCTCTATGGATCGAAGGCGGTTAAATTCCGGGCCGTCTCAGGTAATGCCCGCATCACTCTTTTTGATGCCGGGCACGAGATTCTCTACACGCCTTCACTGAATTGGCTGGCGCAACAGCGAAAAGGCCAACCCGCCATCTGGACCATCGATAAACCCATTCCGGTCAAGGCGGATGATACCAAGTCTGGTTTGTGATTTTCGATGAAAGTCTGAGAGCTTTATTCCTTGAATCTGAAGCGTGGTTACCTGACATAAGGTGATGTCTTTTCGTATCCTGACTTGGATCGTCTGCATGATGGTGGTGTCTGTGCTACCAAGTCATGCCTTGACCTTTGGGACTTCTAAGATCGAAGCCATCACCTTTGCGGCGGATTCCGGGCAGCTTTACCTACCTGTGGATGAGGCTGTGATAAAGCTACGCTGGCCAGTGGAGCGTGATGAAGTCGGGCTTCTTATCGCTTTGAATGGTATGCCTGTGGCGGTTGACAGTCTGCGCCGTCTCACGGATGGCACGGAGCTGGTGAACGTGGCGGATTTGGTGAAAGCTGGTGCAGCTGTGACTCTTCCTGTGGCTGATGGATCCGTGACGATAAGCGATGGTTGGCGGCGTTTCATCCTGAAGCCCG